>DATDEG010000041.1:0-2776 GCA_036523465.1 bacterium | reverse complement strand
CGAGGGGTGCTCCTCGTTGTTCACGTACTGCACCCGGGTGCTCCGCCTCTCCGAGAACGCGGGGTATCGTCGGGTCGAAGCCGCGCGGGTCGTGCGCGCCTATCCCATGGTGCTGGACCTGCTCGCCGAGGGCTCGATCAGTCTGACGACGATCAGGCTGCTGGCTCCCGAACTGACCCCGGCGAATCATCGCCGGCTCCTGGACGCTGCGAAGCATCAGCCGACCCGTCAGGTCGAGAGGCTGGTCGCCGGACTGCGCCCGCAGCCCCCGGTTCCCTCAATCATCCGCCAACTGCCGACCCGCACGGCCAGCCTCGCCTTCGCCGCGCCGCCGAACACCACCGCCGCCTGCCCTGGGGCTGCTGTCGCTGCCGCCGACCAGGCGGGGTCCGTTTTGCAACCCGCCGTGGAGATGCGCCCTCCTGCGAAGCCGGTGGTAGTTCCTCTGACGGCGACGCGGTTCAAGATCCAGTTCACGGCCAGCGAGGAGACCCATGACCTGCTGCGGCGGGCCCAAGACCTCCTGCGCCATCAGATCCCGGACGGAAACGTAGGCGAGGTGATGGCGAAGGCGCTGAAAGTGCTGGTCAGGGAACTCGAGAAGGAGAAGCTCGCCACGACCAACCAGCCGCGGAGAAGTCGCGGCGCAGATCCACATTCGCGCCACATCCCGGCCGGCGTCAAGCGCAACGTTTGGGTCCGCGACGATGGGCAATGCGCGTTTGTCGCGCCGAACGGCCGCCGCTGCACCGAGCGGGCCTTCCTGGAGTTCCATCACGTCCCACCCTACAGCGTCGGTGGTGATGCAAGAGTTGAGAACATCGAGCTCAGGTGCAGGGCGCACAATCGTTACGAAGCCGAGCTGTTCTTCGGCCCGCAAGGATCGCTGATGGTGAGAGAGGCGAATCCGGCCTACGTTGGCAACTTCGACTACTCGCCCCTAGACCGGGTTCGTCGAGAGGAGGTCGGCGACAGTGGATGCCGTGGAATATCCCAGCGTGATCCCGATGCTCGCGTACGAGGACGGCGTGGCGGCGATGGAGTGGCTGGCGAAGGCGTTCGGCTTTCGCGAGCGGGCCCGGTACAGCGAAGCCATGGTGTATGTCGACGACCTCGAGGCCCACATCCGCCGAGCGAGAGAAGTAGGAGCGACGATCCTTTCCGAGATCGAGGATGACCCGCCGGGACGCCGATACCGCGCCGAAGACCTCGAGGGTCATCGCTGGTTCTTCTTCGAGCGGTCGGGAGATTAGCTCGAAGCGGCCTGGAGATTAGCTCGATCGAGTCATGACCCGCATGGGCCGTGGCAACTCGCCGCGCGGCGAGTTGAAGTACCCACCTGGGTGAGATCCTCTTGAGCCGGATGCACCTATGCCTCAAGGGGGACTCCGCCGCGCCAGAGAACCCTAGAGACGGAAGTGGCCCCGGAAATCCGCCCGCACCGCCCACTTCTCAGGGGGGGTTACTTGCCCATGAAGGCGTTGCGCTTCGCTGCGTTGGCGCTGGCGGCTGTGCTGATCGCCGGCGTGCCGGCCTCGTTCGGCCAGTCCCCGAAGTACGGAGGGATCTACCACTCGTACTTCAGCGGGGACCTGCAGGCCGGAGGGCTAGATCCGGCCCGGTTTACCGACCTCAACGGCTGGGCCGTGACGATGGACCTCTACAATGGGCTGGTCCAGTTCGATGAGAAGAACAGCATCGTTCCGGACCTTGCTGAGAGCTGGACGGTGAGCTCGGACAGCAAGACGTACACGTTCACGCTGCGCAAGGGTGTGAAGTTCACGAACGGCCGCGAGCTGACCGCCGCCGACGTGAAGTACTCCATCGAGCGCATCTACGATCCGGCGACGAAGTCGCCGAACACCTGGATCTTCGAGGACGTGATCCAGGGCACGGCGCCGATGCTCAAGGGCGAGGCGAAGGAACTCTCGGGCATCCGGGTCCTGGGACCGTTTCAGATCCGGTTCACGCTGGAGCAGCCGCTCGCGCACTTCCTGGCTCTGCTGACGATGCCTCAGGCTCTCGTCGTGGCGAAGGAAGAGGTGGAGCGGTGGGGTCCCGACTTCGTCTCGCACGCGATGGGGACCGGACCGTTCATCTTGAAGGAGTGGCGGCGCCAGGACCGCATCATCCTCGAGGCCAACCCGAACTACTTCGGCGGCAAGCCGTATCTCGCCGGGATCGAGTACCGGATCATTCCCGAGTCCTCGACCGCGGAGGCGGAGTTCAGGGCGGGGCGGCTCGACGGGCTGGGCATCCCCGCGGCCACGTTCAAGCAGTGGACGACCGACCCGAAGTGGCAGCCGTATATCATCAAGGGCGCCGAGATGGCCATCAACTACCTCGGTTTCAATGTGAAGAAGAAGCCGTTCGATGATGTCCGTGTGCGCAAGGCCTTCGCGTATGCCATCCCGACCAAGCAGATCCTCGAGCAGGTGTTCAACGGGGCGGGGATCCAAGCTCACGGCCCCATCCCGCCCGGGTTGCCCGGGTACAACTCGAGCCTCGCGCCGCTGCCTTTCGATCCGTCGCGGGCGAAGGCGCTGTTGGCCGAAGCAGGCTTCAGAAACGGGCTCGAGGCGGAGATGTTGATCACGCCGACCACGAACAACCAGCGGCTCTTCGGCATCCTCCAGGCATCGCTGGCCGCGGTGAACGTGAACCTGAAACCGGCGTTCCGGGAGCGCGCCGCCTACTTCCGCGAACGGAGGACCGGATCGTTCGAGGTCGCGCGCGCCGACTGGTTCGCGGATTACCTGGAAGCAGAGAACTTCCT
>DATDEG010000040.1:0-2127 GCA_036523465.1 bacterium | reverse complement strand
CAAGTACTCGAGCCATGAGGACAGAGTCCCCGGTGCGCCTTCGTTTATGCTCGGCATTTGTTGGCTGCGGATCAGGAGGAAAATCTGGACCGTGAAGCCGATCAGGACCGCGGCCACCCACCAGGCCACCAGATTGTTCTTTACGTAGGTGCGGTAGTTGATCGCCGCGTACAGAACCGCGATCCCCAGGACCGCGGCGAGCACGAATCCGGGTATGTTGATTTCGAGCACACCGGCAAGAAAGACCACGGCGACGAAGAGGCCCAGAAATATCGCCGGCACGAGAAACTTGGCATTCGAGAAATAGCTCGGGCGGACCAGCATGAAGAGGACGAGCAGGCCCGGCGCTATGAGCACGGTCCCAAGGTGAACGCCGGTCGAGACGCCCAGGATGTAGACGATCAAGATGAGGAGATTGTCGTTCCCCGGCTCGCCCAGGTGGTCCCACCAGTTGAACGCCAGCCAGACCGTCAGGGCGATGATGGCCGAGGAAAGCGAGTAGACCTCCGCCTCGATCGCGCTGTCCCAGAACGCGCTCGCCGAGGCCAGGAAGAACGTCGCCACGAGCCCCCCAAGCTCGCAGCCGAGCCATTCGACCGTCGTGGCGCCGGTTACGGTTCGCCGGAGCGCGCGCACGGTGAAGAGGAACGTGAAGAGACAGGTGAGCGCCGACGCGAGCGCGCTCATGAAGTTCACGCGCCACGCCACGGTCTCGATCGGGATGAGCGAGAGGAGCCGCCCGAGCATCGTGTAGACGGGATTTCCGGGAGGGTGCGGCAGGCCCAGAATCCGCGACGTGGCGATGAACTCGCCCGAATCCCAGAACGGGACGGTCGGCGTCAACGTGCGGATGTAGGCCAGGAGCGGCACGCCGAACGCGATCGCGGCGAACAGGGTGTGCCACCGCTTGGTGGTGCTCAATCGATCCCCTTCTGGGCACGTCCGCCTGCGGCGGCCGCGCGCGCGGTCTTGCGGCGCTCCAAAATTCCTTTCAGGGCGCGCCGTGGCGTCCGGGAGACGAAGATGAGCCCCCCGAGCAGGCTGATGACCACGGAGATCAGGTAGGTCAGGAACGGGACCGTGAAGGCCTGCTCTTTCGTCATGCCGGCCATGTGGAATAGAACCACGCCGGCCCCCTCCCGGATCCCAAGCCCGTTGAGAGAGATCGGAAGGGAGACGAGGGCGGCCAGCGCCGGCACGAACAGAAAATAGTAGCCCACCGCGACGCGCACGCCCAGCGCCAGGCCAACCAGGTAGTGGACCAGGATCCGGCTCACCTGGACCACGAGCGATGCGACGAAGACGGACCGGAGAACCTTCCCCTGGTGCTTGTATCCGTGGAGGTCGTCCATCAGCCGTCCGATTCCCCGCTCGATCGTCCGGGCTCCCATGACGCGGAAGGGCCATTCGAACGCCTTGAGCACCGTCCGGTTGAAGATGCTGAGGAAGAGGCCCAGGGAGACCACGAAGGTGATCACGATCGCCATGTAGATCGCGTAGAGATGGATTCGATCGATCGCCGCGAAGGAGGCGAAGACCGCGACCAAGGCCATAGCCAGCACTCCGATCAAGCGATCCATCACGGTCGCGGAGAACACGGGGCTCACGTGGTTGGCGTGCTTGGCGGCGTCGCTGATCCGCGTGATGTCCCCGCCGATGTTCGAAGGCAGGAAGTTATTGAAGAACAGGCCCACGAAGTAGTACGAGGCCGCTTTCCGATAGGGAATCGGAACGCCCTGCGCGCGGAGGAGCCGCGCCCAGATCCAGCTTCCGATGAGGTTCGACAGCAGGAAGAGGCCCGCCGCCCCTAACAGGTATCGTTCGTCCGCCGGGCGGATCGTGTCCCAGATGTCGCCGGGCGAGACCTTCGCGACCACATAGGCGAAGAGTGCGAAGCTCAACAAGATCTTGAGCGCGATGAGCGGGACCTTGTAGCGGCTCAAGAGCTCCCGGACCTTCACGCGATCTTCCGCGCCGCGGCGCGCTCCATCACAGCGCGGCTTCCGCGGTAGCAGGTCTCCCAATCGAAGGTCTTCGCCCACGCGACGGCCGCCCTGGCCTGCTTGAGGCGCAGGTCATGGTCGGTCAGGAGCCGGATCACGCCGTCGGCGAGGGCCGCTTCATCCC
>DATDEG010000039.1:0-3679 GCA_036523465.1 bacterium | reverse complement strand
GGCTCGAGGGGTCGTGGGGGGGCGCGACCTCGACGAGATCGAAGCCCACGACGTGAAGGTCTCCGAGCCTCCGCACGAAGGTGAGGAGGTCGCGTGCGGCGATCCCCTCCGGCTCTGGGTTCCCCGTCCCAGGCGCATCGGATGGATCGACGACGTCGATGTCGAGGGAGACGTAGACGGGATGGGCCTGCAGCCAGGTCCAGACTGTGGAGGTCACGGACAGCAGGGGCGAGTGGGTACGGTAGCGCTCCGCGAGGACGAACTCTTCCCGTGTCCCCGCGCGGATGCCGAGGGCCACGATCCGCTCCGGCGCGACGTGCTCGACGATACGCCGCATCACGGTGGCATGAGAGACCCGGCGGCCCTCGTACACGTCGCGTAGATCGGTGTGGGCATCGAGCTGCACGACGGCGAGGTCGGGATACCGCTCGGACAGCGCCTGCACGGCGCCGAGGGATACTGTGTGCTCGCCGCCCAGGAGCACCGTCAGCGCGGCACGATCGCCCGCGGCCACCGCCCGGCGTACGGCGTCCACCAACATTTCTGGCCCCAGGGTGCCGACCTCGAGGTCGCCGCGGTCCACGAACGGGACCGTCTCGAGATCGCGCCGCAGGATGGGGCTGTAGGTCTCGATGCTCTGCGACGCCCAGCGGATGGCCTGCGGGCCGAGTGCGGAGCCGGATCGGAACGTCGAGGTCGCATCGTACGGAACCCCGGTGATGATTGCCGCTGGCGCCGGAGGGGAGCTCGAGCCCAGGAAACTCACGGCACCCCCGGCAGGGAGAGCGCCGCGTGGTGGACGTCTGGCCCATAGTAGCGTAGCCCGAATCCCTCGATCCGGCGGGCGATGAGTCCGGGGTCAACCGTGCGGGGATCGGATCCACGGGACGCCAGTGTGAAAGTCCACAGCGTTCCCGGATAGCTTGGGATGGCCGCCCAGTAGGGGACGACGACCGGCAACGCGACAAGCCGGCGCTGCACGCCGTCGACGAGATCACGTTGATAGAGAGGCGAGCCGCTCTGCATGGCGAGGATGCCCCCCGCGGTTAACACGCGCGCACACATCGTGAAGAACTCCTCCGAGAACAAGGCGGTCGCCGCACCCTTCGGGTCCGTCGAATCGACGAGAACGACGTCGAACCGTTCGGTCGTGTCCCGCACGAAGGCGATGCCGTCGGCGATGAGGAGCCGCGTACGGGGGTCGTCGAAGGCCGCCCCGCCGATGTCCGGCAGGAGGGTCCGGCTCACGTCCACAACGGCTTGGTCGATCTCGACCATGACGGCGAGATCGACGGGATGCTTGAGCACCTCCTCAAGCGTCCCGCCGTCCCCGCCCCCGATGATCAGGATCCGCTTCGGTTCGCGATGCGTGAGCAGCGGCAGGTGGACGAGCATCTCGTGGTAGACGTACTCGTCGCGCTCCGTTGTCTGGACGGCGTCGTCGAGGATGAGCATCCGGCCGAACAACGGGGAGACGGCGACCTGGATGTGCTGGTAGGGAGAGGCGGCGTCGTAAAGGATGTCGTCGACCTGCAGCGCCTGGGCCGCCCCGCCGCCGGCCACGTCGACGATCCACTCGGGCATCTCAGGAGCGTCCGGCCATGTCAGGCATCCTTCCAGAGGACGACCGCGGCGATGGCGCAGCCCACGCGCTGGACGACGTGGTCCTTCACGGCCACGACGATCTCGCCGGCGCCGAGGCCCCGCATGCCCATGGCTTCCTCTACCATCCCGCGCACGATGACCTCCGCGTTCTCGCCGGTCCCGCTGTGGCTGAACTCCATGATCACGCCGTAGTGCTCGCGCGAGAGGCCCATGCCGACCGCGGCGGCGATCCGCTCACCGGGGGTGTGGCTGGTGATGCGGGCGTAGACACACGGGGTGAGCGTGCCTGGAATGATCCGCTGGACGGGGACGAGGGCGACGCCGGCGGGAAGGATGCTCGTCACGCGGAGGAAGTTGAGGTTGGCGACTCCGGCGTCCATGAGGGCGCGATCGAAGGCGGTGAGCTCGGTCCGTCCCTCCCCGCTGCCCGCGACGATCGAGACGGCCTTGGGTCGTTCCCACATGCCATCACCCTATTCCATCCGCCTCCAGGCGGTCCTCCCGCGGCGCCGGAACAGGGAGGGCGGGGGGCCCGTTTGACGTAAGGACACTGAAAGCTGGGCACAAATAAGGATATGCGGGCACTCACGGTATTCATCGCGATCATCGGCCTCGTGGCTCCTCTCACGCCGCCGGCCTCCGGGCAACCGGTCTCCTCGTCGGTGTTCGGGTTCGTTGCCGCAGGCGGGCCGGACTTCGGCGCGATCAGGCGGGCCGGGGGCTCGGCCGTGAAGATCACCGCGGACTGGTCCGCGATCGAGTCCGAGCGCGGAACCTTCCGCTGGGCCGATCTCGACGCCTCGATCCGTGATGCGAGCGCGGCCGGACTGGCCGTGACCATTGTGCTCGCGTACACTCCTCGCTGGGCCGCGATCGGCACGGGAGTGGAACTCAGGGATCGCGCGATCTACAGCCGGCAGCCGGTGCGGCGGATCGAGGACTGGGAAGCGTTCGTCCGCAAGGCGGTCCTACGCTACCGGTCGCGTGTGAGAGACTGGCAGGTCTGGACGGAGTTGTCGCTGCCGCTGTGGCGTGGGACGCCGAAGGACTACGTCCGCTACTTGACGGCGACGCGGAAGGTTGCGAAAGCGGCCGAACCGTCGAGCCGGGTCGTCCTGGCGACTCCGTACGGGCTCGATCTAGTGTGGGTGAACCGGATGGTCCGCGAGGCCGGCGCCGCGTTTGACGCCGTTTCACTCGCCCCGCGCGGACTCGAACCGGAGGCGCTGATCCGCCCTCTTCGTGTCCTCCGCGAGCAGGTGCTCGCCGGACGTCCCACCCGGGTCTGGATCGAATGGGAAGCGCGGTCCGGCGGTGAGCGCGGCGGCTGGTCTGGAGAGATCCTCAAAGTCGCGGCGATCGCACGCGCCCTTGGCGTGGATCGGGTGGACTGGATCCTGGAACCCAACCTGGCTGCCTCCGCACTGCAGCTGTTTACAACATACGTTGGGACAAAGGCTCCGGCCGGGCAACTCACGTCACCGCGGGCGCTGGCGCTTATCTTCGGTCAGACGAATGCCGCCGCGGTCGCCTGGAGCGCGGAAGGCGGCGGTGACCTGCCGCTCCCCGGCAGAGGGCTCACGGTGATCAGCGCAACAGGGGAGTCGAGGAAGCCCGAGGGAGGCGACACACTTATCCTGCGCCCCGACCCCGTCATCCTCACGGATCTGGACGCGGCGGCGGTCGCGGCCGCCCGCGCGGCACCGGATCAGGCACTCCGTCCGCCGGGCGCGCGTGACTTCAGCAGCGCGACTGAAGTCACCGCGCGCCTCGCGCGGGAGAATGTCGAGGACGGCCTCTACAACGCCCGCTTCAGAAGCCGGCGCAACGGCGCGCTCGACGTCGTCGAGGTCGACGGCGCCGAGGCCGTCCGGACGAACGCCGGCAAGGACATCGTCTACGCGTACTTCGATGTCGACGACAGCTTCATCTTCTTCGTGAACCGTCGCTACACGGTGGAGGTCACCGTCGAGGTCCGCGGGGCTTCCGCGCCGCGCCAGCTCGGCTTCAACCTGTTCTACGATTCGATGACGGACTACCGCTTCACGGAATGGCAGTGGGTCGACGCGAAAGA
>DATDEG010000038.1:0-2309 GCA_036523465.1 bacterium | reverse complement strand
CGGTGCTGCGCTGAGGGTGGCGATTGCGGCCAGGCATACCAAGGCCACGGCACCCGCGACTTGTCTGCCTACCAACCGATGCATGACACAGCTCGCCGATTAGCTACGATAGGTTGATTCCGATTTGTTCCATTTGTCCCTCCCCTTCTAGCCGACTGTTCGATGTCCTATCATGGAGATATGCATTCGGAGATCATACGTATTCAATCCATGCTCGAAGGGCAGGGCTATGTCGCCGATCAGGTCCTGGCCACGTCGGTGTATCTGGCCATCCAGCTGCGCAAGCCGCTGCTCATCGAGGGGGCCGCCGGCGTGGGGAAGACCGAGGTGGCCAAGGTCATGGCCCGGGCCCTCGAGACTGATCTCATCCGTCTGCAGTGCTATGAGGGTCTCGACGCCACGACGTCCCTCTACGAATGGAACTACCAGCGCCAACTCCTGCACATCAGGATGCTGGAGCAGAGCGACAAGCCGTTCGAGGCGAAGGAGCGGGAGATCTTCAGTGAGCCCTTCCTGCTGAAGCGCCCTCTCCTCCAGGCCATCACGCACGAGCCGGCGCCGGTGCTGCTGATTGACGAGGTCGACCGCGTCGATGAGGAGTTCGAGGCGTTTATGCTCGAGGTCCTCAGCGACTGGCAGATCACCATTCCCGAGATCGGCACGATCCGGGCGCAGCACGTCCCGTATGTCGTGCTCACCAGCAACCGGACGCGCGAACTCGGCGACGCCCTGCGCCGGCGCTGTCTCTACCTCTGGATCGACTATCCGTCATTGGAGAAGGAGCTGGCCATCGTCCGCCGCAAGGTGCCGGGGATCAACGGGGATCTCGCGGAGCAGATCGCCACGTTCATGCAGCTCATCCGCCGGGCGAAGCTCGAGAAGGCGCCGGGGATCGCGGAGACCCTCGATTGGAGCGCAGCGCTCATCGCCCTGCACCGGGATCATCTCGACGCCGAGGCCGTCGAGCAGACGATCGGCGTGCTCTTCAAGCACCGCGACGACGCCGACCGGATCCGCTCACAGTGGCTCGATCACTTGCTGCGCGGGGTGGCGGAGGTGTCGGCGGAGGCCCGGCCGCTCTCGCAGTCCGCCGTCGATCGCGTGGCCGATCGGGTGCTGCCCCGGCGATGACCGATCCTCGCCGTCTGGGGGACCTCACCGTTCACGTCGTGGCGTTCTGCCGCCGGCTGCGGCGGGCCGGCATCCCCATCGGCCCGCGCGAGGCCACGGACGCTTTGCTCGCCCTGTCCCGCGTGGACGTCGGCGACCGGCGCGAGTGCTATCTGGCGCTGCGCGCCGTGCTAGCGACGCGGTACGACGACCTCTCCGTGTTCGATCAGGTCTTCGCTGAGTTCTGGAACCCGCCGTTGCCGTCGATCGAGTCGGCCCCTCGCGCACCCGAGCCGCTTCCGGCGGCCGGCGATGGAGCGGGACCGAGCCCGGCGCTCCTGCAGTGGCTCGACGAGGCGCTGCAGGCGCACGGCGACGAGACGACGGCGGCGTACAGCCCCATCGAGACGTTGACGCACAAGGACTTCAGCGCGTTCACCGCCGGGGAACTCGACGAGGTGACCCGGCTGGTCATCGCCATCGCACGCCGCGTGGCGACGCGCCTGTCGCGCCGCGTGCGGGCTGCGCGCCGGAGCGCCGCGGTCGACCTGCGCCGGACGATCCGGCACAGCCTGCGCCGCGGCGGGGAGATCATCGATCTCGCCTACCGGCGGAGGAGGATCGGGAAGACCCGCGTTGTGCTCCTCGCGGACGTGAGCGGCTCGATGGATCTCTATAGCCGGTTTCTCATCCAGTTCATCTACGCGCTGCAGCATGCGGTCGGCCAGGTCGAGACCCTGGTCTTCAGCACGACGCTCACCCGGATCACCGAGGCGTTGTCGGAGGACGATCTCCGCGCGGCACTCGACGAGGTGGCCCGCCAAGTGCCTGATTGGTCCGGCGGGACAAAGATCGGCGCGAGTCTGCGGAGCTTTCTCGACCGCTACGGCGGCGAGCTCCTGGGACCGCGGACGGTCGTCATCGTCATCAGCGACGGATGGGATACCGGGGATATCGACGTCCTCGATCGGGCGATGGCCGACGTGCAGCGCCGGGCCGGCCGGGTGATCTGGCTCAACCCGCTGCTCGGCAGCCCCGGGTATGAACCAATCTGCCAGGGGATGCGCGTTGCGCTTCCGTACGTCGACGTCTTCGCCTCCGCGCACAACCTTGAGAGCCTGCGGCAACTGGAGCGGCACCTGGCGGTGAGGAGACGATGAAGGAACTCTTGGACGTCCTCGATGCCGTAGCTCGTTTCG
>DATDEG010000037.1:0-6481 GCA_036523465.1 bacterium | reverse complement strand
AGAGCCGGCCGCTGCGGTTCCGCCGCCGACATCACGCCGTTGAGCGCTTCGTTGAGCGTCCCATCCCCGCCGATGGCGACGACGAGGCCGGCGCCGGCGCGCGCCGCATTCGCCGCCGCATCCCAAGCCTGACGGGGCTCGCTCGCTGTCGTCTCGAGGAATTCTGCGCCGGTCGGCGGGAGCATCGCCCGGATCGTCGACCACATCCGGTGGCCCCGGCCGCCTCCGGCGTTGGGATTGATGATGACGTGGATGGTTCCGGAGAGGGGACTGCTTGCTGTAGCCGGAGAGCCTGCCGTGCTATCACCCCCGAACTGGGTGGTGGCAGCCCCGACGGCGGGCTTTGAGCGTTACACGTTCAACGGCACTTACCTACTTCCTTCGGCCGGACCCCGCGCGGTCGGCCATCCAGCGCCGTGTTACGCTAACGAGCTCGCGCGTCACATCGCCGGGATCGCGGCCGCGCACCGTGAGCCCATGGTCGGCGCCCTCCACATCGTACAGCGTCGCCGTGGGCAGGCCGGCCAGGACCTCGCGGAGCAGCCCTTCACGGGCGAATGCATCTCGCGTACCGTGGAGGAACAGCATCGGCACACTGACCTTCTCGAGATGTGCGGACCTGAGCCGCTGGGGCTGTCCCGGCGGATGAAGCGGATAACTGAGGAAGACGAGGCCCGAGGCCGGAACCCCCGCCGCCACGATGTGTGACGCGATCCGCCCACCCATCGATCTTCCTCCGAGATAGAGGCGACCCACGCGCGGACGGACGTGCTCGGCAACCGCCCGGAAGCACCGTTCCAGGATCGCCTGCCGGTCGGGGACCTTCCGTCCGGCCTCCGCGTACGGGAAGTTGAACCGGACGGCCCCCACCCCGGCGGCGGCTAGCGCACGGGCGTATTGCGCGAGCGCGGGGGTATGGAGCGTGCCGCCCGCACCATGCCCGAGCAGGAGGTACGTGTCTCCCGCGGCGGGTTGATCCCAGACGACCGGTAGCCTGGTCCCTTCCCAATCGACAGCATCGTTGCGGGCCACGGCGCGGCCCCATTTCGCCCTTGCCGTGTCTCTTCCTCCGGGCACGGCGGTGATGCTGTGCCGGGAGGACGAAGGAAGAACGAGGCCGGTGATGAATTCCAGCCGCCATCATGGTCCCCGGTCGTCGATGGCAGCCTGCGTTCTGCGTCGCCCTGTTCCTCGTCCTGCTCTCGTCGGGGTCGATCACCACCGCCGCGGAGGCCGACTGTCGTGTACAGCTCGTCCAGGGCTGGCACACGGGGGCGGGCACGGCCACGATCACGATGAAGAATACGGGGAAGCCATGCGGCGGCGCGCTGTACACGCTCCCCCAGACAAAAGTCGGGGTGGACAAGATCACGGTCATCTCGCCACCCAAGGACGGCGTCGTTGTGCTCGACGTGCCGAAGTTCGGCTACACGCCCAACCCAGGCTTTTTCGGTGACGATCGCTTCGAGTTGAGCGCCGAGGGACCAGCGGGACCCAAGGCCGGCCGGATTACACTTCGTGGCACCGTATTTGTTCGAGTGGAGCCGTGATGGCGTTGCGCCGTCTGATATTGCGTCTCCATTGATGGCGTGTTAGGATACCGGCGGTAGACACCACACTCAAAGGAGGGATGGCTGTGTCGGTCACTGAGCGTGTCAACCGGGCCGCGAGCCCATCCCCCGTGAGGTGCCTGCGCGTGTAGCGTGCGCTGATCACGTGTTCACCTGCGGCTGGGGGCCCGCGCCCGCAGCCGTTTCTGTTTCTCACGACCTCATCGTGGAGGACAGCCGTGAACACGTTGATCGGAATGGTCGTACGCACCGATGGACCTCAGGTCACGGTGCGGGACAGTGAGGGACTTGATTGGCGGTGCGTCCTGCGCGGCCGGTTGCGGCAGGAGCTCAATGGATCAACAAGTCCGGTGGCGGTCGGGGACCGCGTCGAGGTGGACGTCGTCGGAGTGGATGAGGGCGCCGTCCGCAAGGTCCTCCCCCGCCACGCCCAGCTCGTCCGGCGCGCGCCCCGCGACAAGTCGGCGCCGGAACAAGTCCTGGCCGCAAACCTCGACGTCGCCGTCATCGTCGTGTCCTGCCCACCGCGGCCGACGGTGATCGATCGGTTCCTGGCCATCGCTTCCAAGGGAGCCCCGTCGGTTGTCGTGTGCGCGAACAAAGTCGATCTGACCGATCCAGCCCACGTCGACCGTATCCTCGATCCCTACCGGCTGGCCGCGATCCCCGCCGTCATCACGAGCGCAGTGACCGGCGAGGGAGTCGAGAGGCTCCGGGAGGCGATCGACGGCCGGCTTGTGGCGTTCATCGGCCCGTCGGGAGCCGGTAAGTCGAGCCTCATCAATGCACTTGATCCAGGCCTGCGGCTGCGTGTCTCGGGGCTCGCGCGCAGCGGGCGGGGCAGCCACACGACGAACTGGGCCGCGGTCTTCCCCGTGGGCGCGGCGCTGGTCGTCGACACGCCGGGGCTCCGCGAGGTTGGGTTCGTGGGGGATGAAGGTGTGGATGCCGCGGACGATCTCTTCCCGGAGATCTCCTCGCTGGCCGGCACATGCCACTTCCGGAACTGCTCCCACACACACGAGCCGAAATGCGCGGTGAAGGCGGCGCTGGACGCGGGAGAGCTCGATCCGGTGATGTACCGGCGCTACACGCGGCTCGCCCGCAGCGGCCGTCTCTGAAGGCGGGTTCAGGCAGTGCCTAACGATCGCCTGTCGTACATATAGAGCGAAACAGATCGATCAGGTCGGGGAGGCTGACTAATGGCGTTCATCCGCACGGTACCTGAAGAACAGGCCGCCTGGCAGCTTGGGGAGATGTACGAAGCCGACCGAACCACGCATGGCTACGTGCCGAATTACACGAAGGCGCTCAGCATCCGACCCGACATCATGGGCGCGTACCGGCAACTCGGCACGGTGATCCGCGCCGGGATGGACCTACGCCGATATGAGCTCATCACGGTCGCCGTCGCCGCCCGACTCCGCTGCAGCTACTGAACACTCGTTCACGGGGCGGTGCTCCGTTCGAAGTTCTTTACGCCTGAGCAGATCGAGGCCATCGTCCGGGATCATCACGCGGCGGGCCTCACCGATCAGGAAGTGGCAGTGCTGGATTTTGCGATCAAGATGACCGACCACGCGTATAAGATGACGGCAGGCGATACCGACCGCCTCCGGGCGGCTGGGCTGAACGACGAGGAGATCGTCGAGGTCGCTGCCGCCACGGCGCAGCGCAATTTCGCCAGCCGGCTCTACGATGCGCTCGGTGCGGAGCCCGACAGTGCCTTCCGGCAGCTCGATGAGTCGCTGGTGGAGGTGCTTGATGTCGGCGGTCGCTGGACCGTGCCGGGGGGCGAGCGGGGATGAATTATCGGCGGGCCGTCTTGTACGCGCTGGGGGTCTGGATCATTCCGTTCGTGGTGGCGATCGCGATCTTCCCGCTGCGGGCGAATGAGCGGCCGCTGTTCGAGTCGATCATGCCGATCGCCGTCGTGGGTGCGACCGTAATCTTTGCGATCGGCTACGCCCGATCCGAATCAGCATTTGCGGGTACCGGTCTGCTGCTTGGGGTGATCTTCCTTGCCGTCAGCGTCGTCCTCGACCTGCTTCTCTTCAGCTGGGGGCCGATGAAGATGAGTCTTGTGGACTACCTCAAGGACATCGGCCTGACCTACCTGATCATGCCGATCGTGACCTACGGGATGAGCCGGGTCGCTCCGCGGCAGCGCTGACGGGTCCGCCGGCCGTCGTGCCGCTGCGCTATCTGACGGCGGGCGTCTAGGCGGACCCTGCCGCGGCGAGGAGACTCTCGCGGAGGATCTCTACGATCCGGTCGACCTGAGACTCGCTGATGATCAGCGGTGGGGCCAGACAAATGACATCGCCGATGGGCATCTCGCCGGTTTGACCGGCGCGTACCCGCGTGATGAGCCCGCGCTGACGCGCCTCCGCCAGGACGCGCGCACCGAGACCGATCGCGGGCGTCTTCGCCTGCTTGTCCGTCACGAGCTCGATCCCCGCGATCAGGCCGAGCCCCCGGACATCACCGACCCCGGGCAGGTCCTGCAGCGTCTGGACTCCGGCGAGCAGCCGCCGTCCCATCTCCGCGGCGCGGGCGACGAGCCCCTCGCCTTCCAGGATGTCGAGGTTCGCCAGCGCGACCGCGCAGCAGGCGGGGTGGCCGGAGTAGGTGGCCGCGTGCATGAACCGCTCCGCCGCGGCGGCTTCCAGGATGTCGGTGTGGATGTGCCGCGAGACCATCACGCCTCCCAGCGGGAGGTAGGCGCTGGTCACCCCCTTGGCAAAGGTCACGATGTCCGGCCGCACATCCCAATGGCCCAGGGCGAACCACCGGCCGGTCCGCCCGAAGCCGGTGATGATCTCGTCCGCGATGAACAGCACGTCGTAGCGGTCACAGATCTCCCGAACGGCAGGGAAGTAATCGGACGCGGGCGGGATCACTCCACCGGCGCCGATGACGGGCTCGGCGATGAAGGCCGCGACGGTCTCCGGTCCTTCGCGACGGATGGCATCCTCCAGGGCGGCGGCCATAGGCTCCGCGTACCGGTACGGATAGGATGGCAGGACGTGGATGAACCCCGGCACGGTAGGTGCGAACATCTTATGGAACGCCGGGATCCCTGTGGCGCTCATCGCCGCGAGCGTGACCCCATGATATCCGTGATGGCGTGAGATGATCTTCGTCTTCTCCGGCCGGCCCCGGCGGCGCCAGACGTAGCGTGCAATCTTGAACGCCGTCTCGTTCGCCTCCGCTCCGCCGGTCGTGAAGTACACTCCGCTGAGGTTCGGGTACGCCAACCCGAGGAGCCGCGCGGCGAGCCTGATGGCCGGTTCGTTCGAGAACCCCGAATACGCCGACGCATAGGCCAACCGGGACATCTGAGCCGCGGCCGCATCGGCCAGCTCGCGCCGTCCGTGACCGGCGTGGACGTTCCACAAGGAGGCCAGGCCGTCCAGGTACTCCCGCCCCACGGCGTCGCGCAGCACCATCCCCTCTCCCGAGACGAAGATGAGGGCGTCGCGCTGGTCCTGAGCAAAGTGGACAGGATGGATGAGATGGTCCTGATCGAGCCTGTGGAGGTCCATGAAAGGATTGTTCTGCCTCGAGATGCCGCCTCCCGCGCGGGAAGAACACTATGACGCCTCACTTCATCTGCGACGGAGGACCTCTCCCATGCTCAGCATCGCCGACGTCATGACTCCCAAACCGGTCATGACCGGGCCGACCGAAACAGTGAGCCGGGCCCTGGCCGGCATGCGGGAACGCGGGATCAGCAGCATCATGGTCAGGCCCCCGTCCGGAGGAAGCGCCTACGGCATCGTCACGATGCGTGACATCATTGCGAAGATCGTGACGTTCGGTCTGGACCCAGACGCGGTCAAGGTCGGTGAGATCACTTCCTGGCGGCTCGTAACGGCTTCCCCGGCGTGGAGCCTTCAGGACGCGGCGCAGCAGATGACGCGGGCCCGGGTACGTCGCCTGCCCGTGATGGAGGGGGAGAGTTTCGTGGGACTGGTCAGCGACACTGACCTCTTCACAGCGCTCGTCCCCAGGCACGAATGGGAACATGCGCGGCTCGTCCGTAAGGAACGCGCCTTCCGCCGGGCGAGGCAGAGTTCTCCCGCGGGAACAGTGCGCGACGTCATGTCCTCACCCGTGCTCACTATCCCCGCGGAAACGACGGTCCAGGAGGCGATCGAGAAGATGGTGGCGTCCGGCATCTCCAGCCTCGTGATTCCCCTGAACGGCGACGTCGCGGGTGGGATCATCACCAAGCGCGACGTCGTCATGAAGGTGCTAGCCCAGGGATCCGACCCGCGGACGTCGCCCGTGCGCACCGTGATGAGCGCTCCGGCGTTGACGATCGAAGGCGAAGCGTCGATCGAAGAGTGTTCGGCCAGGATGGCCACCGACGGCGTCAGGCGGTTCCCCGTCCTCGTCGACGGAACCATCGCCGGGATCGTCAGCGACACCGATGTCCTCGCCGCGGTCGCCGGGCACCGATGGCTGGGACGCCGCCGGCGGCGATGGCCGACGGCGCACATCGTCGCCGATGTCATGCGGCCCATCGGCGAGGACACACCGGCGGCGGTGGACGCTGTCGGACCGGAACTCTCCGTCTGGGAAGCGGCGGCGCGCCTAGCTCGGAGCAGCGCCGGGGCCCTGTCGGTCGTGCAGGAAGGCCGCACGATCGGCGTGGTCAGCGAAGCGGATATCCTGCGCGCCCTCGAGGAGCGAGGAGGAGCGGACTAGCAGCAGGCTCAGGCTCGGGCGAGGCCGGACCTGGCCCTTCCCCCGGCGATCACCGGCGAAGCAGGGAGACCATCAAGCCGGCGGCGGCGCCTCCTCCGATGAGCCACGCAGAATTCACTCTCGTGCGCAGCAAGATGATTGCCGCGGCGACTGCCAGAAGCACGGTCCAGGCGTCGATGAGGGCCGCCCGGCCC
>DATDEG010000036.1:0-7579 GCA_036523465.1 bacterium | reverse complement strand
ATGTGATCGCTCCCATGAGGACCGGGGTTTCGCCCCGGGGTGGGAGCGGACATTTTCACTGAACGCTTAAGGCGGACAAATTCACTGAACGTCGAGACCCACGAGATTCGGGGGTGTCGGAGATCAGTGATTCCGTCCGGTTAGCGTTTCAGTGAAAATGTCCCCCCGGCTTTTCTGAGTTCTCTTTTCCGCGCGTCGACTTGGGCCTCCAGTATCCACGGATGATCAGGTGCCGGTCGGTATGGTTCTTTCAGCCGATGAGTTCCCTGTGCCCGTCGTTTCTTGGCCCGTAGGGCCATCAGGGAGCCAGGCCCAATCGGCCGCACCCGGCGGAGATTGCGCGCAGGGATGAGTTGGTGAGGTGCGCTGGTAAGCACCTGAGTTGTGAGTTGGTGTTCCTGGGCGAAGAGGGCGAGGGTGCCATCGAGACGCTCGTGGACTTCGACGCGGGTGCGCGCGTAGGAGCGCCGCCGCGAGTCAGGCAGGATCTGCAGGTGGTGCGGGCCGAGGCTCACGGTGTTGTCGTTCTGGACGGTACGCAGGTATTTGAAGCAGCAGATCGTGTCGAGGTCCCGGCCGGCCGGCAGCGGCCGGAAGGCCGAAGATCGCTCCGCCGCGGGGCGAGCAAAGCGGCGATTGTGGCGGGCGATGTAAGTGGGGAGGAACGCATTGGCGCCGGCGAGGTCGCGGACGCCGGCGAGGCGCAGTTCACTGACCAGGCGATCCTGGAAGGTGCCGCCGACCCGCTCGACGCGGCCCTTCGCTTGAGGCGAGGAGGCCGGGATCCACTGGATGCTCAGCTCGGCGAGCGCGCGCCCGACCTGAGTCGGAGCCGGTTCACCGCGGAGCTGCTCTTCCAGCGTGAGCGGGGTGCGCGTGGTGCGTTTGAAGATCCCGTGCCAATCGGTGTAGACAGCGATGGGGGTCCCGTGGGTCGTGATGAGCTGGCGGAGCAGGAGGAGGTAGCCGGCGGCATCTTCCCGTTCGCGGAAGACGGCGCCGAGGACCATCCCCGTGGCGTCGTCGATGGCGTGCAGGAGGACGAGAGCAGGGCCGCGGTCCTGCAGCCATGCATGGTGGCTACCGTCCATCTGGACGAGCAGGCCCGCGCGTCGCATGCGCTCGCGGCGTTGCCGATGTTTGGGTGGACGCCGGCGCTGGGGACTCCGCAGTCCAGCGGCACGTAGGATGCGGTGGATGGTGGGGTGAGAGAGGACGATCGCCTCATGCTCGGCGAGTAACTCGGTAAGATGCTTGTGATTCACCCCAGCGTAGGTCGTCCGCGCAAGTGTGATGATCCGCGTCCGGATGGCCGCACTCACGCGGCGGGGCGAAGGGCGTCCCCGGTTCCCATGGACGAGAGCACGCGCTCCGTGACGCCGATAGGCTTGGCGGAGCCGTCGGAGGTGGCGGACGGAGAGGCCGACGAGAGCCGCGGCGGCAGCCATCACCATCTCACCGCGGTCGAGGGCATTGAGGACCACCAGCCGCTGGTGCGCACGCTGTGTCAAGGTGACCATGCCTCCCCACTTCGAATGGCCGGGGGGAGGACATTTTCACTGAAATCTTAGGGCGGACACAATCACTGAAACACGACACCCGCAGTCATTCGCCTTGACTGGGTTTGTGGGCCATCGCTATAATGGCAGGGCTAGCAACGCGATGATCGGAAGCAGTAGGCTGGTCCCGCGGAACGAGCGAGCCGGGGGACAGGGTGGAACGACCGGCATCCGAGCCAGCCGAACTCGTCCGGGAGCAGCGCGCTGAACAGGTTGTAGGACGCGCCGTCAGGCACACGATACGTGCTCCGAGAGGATAGCGCACCGGGGCTGTAGCTCAGGGGGAGAGCGCCCGCTTGGCGTGCGGGAGGTCGCGGGTTCAATTCCCGCCAGCTCCACCAGACCCACCCCGAACTCGTAGCCCGGGCGTCGGGCCAGGGTCCGCTATCAATGCCGGGTGGTACCGCGAAGGCCGTCTTCGTCCCAGCGACGAGGCGGCGTTTTTGTTTCACCGAAGAGACCGGCGCCCGAAACGTGATCGCTGGGAGGCTGCTGGATTCGGGCGGGACGACACGGGGCGGTAGAGAGGGTGATGGAGCGGTGACCGGAGAGGGCCAGATCTGGTTCAACGGACGGCTCGTGCGGGCGGCCGAGGCGGTCGTTCCCGTCACGGCCCACGCGCTACACTACGGCAGCAGCGTGTTCGAAGGCATCCGCGCCTATGCCACGTCCGGCGGTCCCGCCATCTTCTGCCTTCCCCAGCACGTCCGGCGACTCTACGACTCCTGCCGCATCGTGCGCATCGACCTTCCGTACTCCCCGGCGGAGATCACGGACGCGATCGTGGAGACCGTGGGGATCAACGGACACGACTCGTGCTATGTTCGTCCCCTGGTCTTCCGCGGGCCGGGAACGTTCGGCCTGGATCCGCGCAAGGCATCGGTCGAGGTCGCCATCATCACATTTGCTTGGGGCCGCTACCTGGGCGCTGATGCGGTCGAGCAGGGCGTCGACGTCATGGTCAGCTCATGGCGGCGGGCCGCTCCGGGGACGGCCGTCCCGATGGGCAAGGTCGGCGGACAGTACGTGATCTCGTCGTTCATCGCCATGGAAGCGTCGGACCACGGATTCGTGGAGGGCATCGCCTTGGACGCGCAGGGCTTCATCAGCGAAGGCAGCGGCGAAAACGTCTTCATCGTCAAGGGCGGAACCGTCTACACGCCGCCGCTCTCGGGCGCGATCCTCCCCGGGGTGACGCGGGGCGTCGTGCTGGCCCTCCTGAGCGACATGGGTTTGGCCGTGCGTGAGGAGCCGCTGCTGCGGGAGTTCCTGTACGTCGCCGACGAGGTCTTCTTCACGGGCACGGCGGCGGAGGTGACGCCGATCCGCTCCGTCGACCGCGTCACCGTCGGGGCAGGCACACGCGGGCCGATCACCACACAGGTGCAGGAGATGTTCTTCGGCATCACGGAAGGCCGTCTGCCCGACCGCCACGGCTGGCTCACGCCCGTGCGGCGCAGCGCCAGCGCGGATGGTCGTCCAGAAGCCGGCAGCGCCGCGAGTGCGACGGAACGCCGAAGCGCAGAGCGAAAGACTGAGGGGATGCGGGGATGGTAGATCGATACGACGCAACGAGCATCGAGGCCAAGTGGCAGGCCCGGTGGGAGAGCGATCGGCTGCATCACGCGCCCGATTTCGACCCGCGGCCGAAATGGTATTTCCTGACGATGTACCCGTACCCGTCGGGCGATCTCCACATCGGGCACTGGTACGCCATGGCCCCATCCGATAGCGGTGCCCGCTTCCGCCGCATGCAAGGATACAACGTGATGTTCCCGATCGGCTTCGATGCGTTCGGCCTGCCCGCGGAGAACGCGGCCATCCAGAACCGGATCCATCCGCATACCTGGACGATGGAGAACATCGCCCGGATGCGGGGGCAGCTGCGCAGCATGGGCGCGATGTGGGACTGGGACCGCGAGGTCGTCACGTGCGACCCGGCCTATTACAAGTGGAACCAGTGGTTCTTCCTGCGCATGTACGAGCGCGGGCTGGCTTACCGTGCGCTGTCCCCGGTGGACTGGTGCCCCAAGGACAACACGTCGCTGGCCCGGGAGCAGGTGGTCGGCGACGACCGGGTGTGTGAGCGCTGCGGCACTCCCGTGGTGAAAAAGAACCTCGAGCAGTGGTTTCTGCGCATCACCGCGTATGCCGACGAACTGCTGGACTTCTCCGGCATCGAGTGGCCTGAGCGTGTGCGCACGCTACAGGAGAACTGGATCGGCAGATCCGACGGGGTGGAGTTCGAGCTGCCCGTGGCCGATCATCCGGAGGCGTCGTTCCGCGTCTTCACGACGCGCCCGGACACTGCGTACGGAATGACGTTCGCCGTCCTGGCCCCCGAGCATCCGCTCGTCGATCCGCTGACGGCACCGGCGCGGCGGGCCGAGGTCGACGCCTACAAGTTCAAGGCCGCGCGGGAATCGGACATCGAGCGGCTGTCCACCGAGAAGGAGCGGGACGGGGTGTTCATCGGCGCCTATGCCGTGAACCCGATGAGCGGCGAACGCGTCCCGATCTTCATCGCCGACTATGTGCTGCTGACGTACGGGACGGGGGCAATCCAGGGCGTGCCGGCGCACGACGCGCGGGACTTTGGCTTCGCGAAGAAGTACCGGCTGCCCATCCGCGTCGTGGTTGCCCCGTCCAACTGGGACGGCGGAGCACTGAGCCAGGCGTACCTGGGCGAGGGCACGATGGTCAACTCCAGCCCATTTGACGGCCTGCCGTCGAGGGAAGGGTGGACGCGCATCGCGGACGAGATGGAGCGACGCGGCGTAGGCCGGCGTAAGGTAAACTACCGGCTCCACGACTGGTTGATCAGCCGCCAGCGCTACTGGGGAACGCCGATTCCCATCATCTACTGCCGGGACTGCGGGACGGTGCCGGTCCCCGACGCGGATCTGCCCGTCGAGCTGCCGATGGACGCCGAGTTTCTGCCGACCGGCGAGTCGCCGCTGCGCCGCCACGAGGGGTTCCGCCGGGTGCGCTGTCCGAACTGCGGCGGCGACGCCGAGCGCGAGACCGACACGATGGACACGTTCATCGACTCGTCCTGGTATCAGTACCGGTACCTGAGCCCGCAGGATCCGGACCGCCCATTCGATCCACGGCCGGGGGCGTACTGGCTGCCCGTGGACCAGTACACCGGCGGGGTCGAGCACGCCGTGCTGCACCTGATGTACACGCGCTTCTGGACGAAGGTCACGCGCGATCTGGGGCTGGTGCCTTTTGGCGAGCCCATGCTGCGCCTGTTCAACCAGGGCGTGATCCTGGGCGAGGACGGCGAGAAGATGAGCAAGTCGCGCGGCAACGTCGTCAACCCGGACGACTACGTGTCGGGGATGGGCGCCGACACCGTCCGCACCTACCTGATGTTCATCGGCCCCTGGGAGGGTGGGGGGCCGTGGAACAGTCGGGGGATTGAAGGAGCACAACGATTTCTGAACAGAGTGTGGAGCATCGCCCTGGACTCTCCGGGATCAGAGATCGGGGAGAAGGGAACGGCGAGCAACGGCCATGAGGTGCGCGAGCTGCGGCACTGGACGCACCGCACCATCAAGAAGGTCACCGACGACATGGCCGGCTTTCACTTCAACACGGCGATCTCCGCGATGATGGAGTTCGTAAACTACCTGCACCGCGCCCGCGATGCGACCGCGGGCACGGAGGCGTGGCACGAGGCCGTGCGCACCCTCGTCTTGCTGCTGGCGCCGATCGCCCCGCATGTCACCGAGGAGCTGTGGCAGCGGCGGGGCGAGTCGTACAGCGTGCATCAGCAGCGCTGGCCTGCCTACGATGAGGGGCTGGCCCGGGCGGAGACGATCACGCTCGTCCTGCAGGTTGACGGCAAAGTGCGCGACCGGATCCAGGTGTCCGCCGATCTCAGCGAGACGGAGTCCCGCGACCTGGCGCTGCGGAATGAAAAGGTCAGGAAGTTCATGAACGGGCGGCCGGCCGCGGACGTCGTCGTGGTACCAGGACGGCTGGTGAACGTGGTCACGGGAAGACGCGGGGCGGGGTGATGCCGTTGGAGCTCGCCGGGGAATCCTGACGCCGCAGGACCGCGTTCTGATCCGGCGCGGGGCCTCCCCTGAGGACCTCATCGACCTCGCGCGAAGCACGGCACGGATCCAGGCGGCGCTCCGCGAGAAGCCCGTCGATGACGTTATCGTCGTGCCGGACCGGATCGTGAACTTCGTGACGTCTGCTCGCAGAGGGAGGTCCGACGGAGGAGGCTGTGCGGGCGTCCCCCTGGGACACGGGCGGGTGCAGCCGGCCCAGCCAACGGTGAGGACGGGACCGGGTGAAGCGGGACGCTCCACCCGGTTTCCCTTTGCCTCGAGAATGCCTGGCCGGCTATCCGCCCGGTTGTCATCGTGTACGTGGCGCGGATGCGCGTGGCGATGTCGCCGGCCAGCGTCACCTCGGCTTCATCACCCCGGCGGAGTGCGGCGACGCCCACAGATCCGCCCACCCCGGTTGCGGTCTCAACGCGGGTGATCGCCGTCTCCGTCGTCACCCGAATCGTCGTGGCGATATTGCCGGACTCGATCGTGACCCGCGGCTGATCCTGCGCGCTCTGCGCGGGATCGACGTTGGTGATGACGCCCCTCAGCGTCGACGTCTGGGCCGGGGGCGGTGCGGACGGTGGCGGTGGCCCCGCCGTCCCGCTTGTGTAGATCAACACCGTGCGGGCGGACGGGTTCCAGTCGACCTGGGCGCCGAGGGACTCGCTGATGAAGCGAAGCGGTACCAGTGTCCGTCCGAGGATGATCATCGCGGGTACGACGAGCGTGAGGGGCCGGTCGTTGACTTTGGCGATCCGGCTGCCGATCGTCAGCTCGACGAGCGTGCTTCCACGCGCGGCCACGACCATACGTGTCGCCGGCCGCCATTCCACGGTGGCCCCCATCTTCTCGAAGATACCGCGGAGCGGAACAAGGACACGGCTCCCCTGAATGATCGGCGGCTGGTCGAACGCGACCGGCTCGCCGTCCACGTAGACCCGTACCGCGCCCTGCCCACGCGCCGGGACAGCAGGCAGCGGGGCGGCCAAGACGGCAATGACGGCCAGGGCGATGAGGCGGGTCTTCATCTGGCATCACTCCTTCCGGGTCAGGATAGCGCCGCGGAGGTCACGCGAGAGCGACAGATCCTGCAGAGCAGCGCCCGATGGGGGCAGCGTGAGAGGTCCTGCAGCTGGACAGCCCGGTCCTTGCGGCCCCGGGCTGTCCACTGCAGCGATGAGAACGATCCGTCAGGGTGCCTGGCCAGTCTGCTGTGAGACCATGCGCGCAGCCTCGGCATAGGTGATCCAGTTGCCGTTCTGCTGGAACAGCACCCAGCGCAGATACCCTGGCAGCGACATGAAGCTCGCTTCCGCCGAGAACGCCTTCAGGTTGGAGACGTTGGGAGTCTGTTGAGCGAGTGCGGGAGCGATCGCGGCAGCGAGTAGCAAGGCTGTCAGAACCAGCATGATCATGGCTCGGCGAGTCATCTCTCTCCTCCTTCGAGTATGCTGACGCGGCGGGTTGAAGAATGACCTCCGCGCGCTGGCAGACTATTTCCCCGCGCCCTCTCCCGTCAAACTCTCATTCGATAGACCTCTGTTTGGTAGAAGGAATTCGATGCGAGCAGCGTATACCTCAACAGATACGAAGAAGTGTTTGAGTCCAGGGGGGCCGGGGAAAACGGCCTGGCATGACTCCCCGTCCAGTGTCCGGCTCCATCCATCATCTTGTGCCACAGGTGAGGCGCGTGGAAGCAGAGGCCGCAGAGCGCATCTCGCTGAGCGTTCCCGGGCGCCCCGAATACGTGGTCGTCGTCCGGTTGGCTGCGGCGGCCATCGCCGGTCGCATGGCCTTCTCCTACGATGAGATCGAAGACCTGAAGGTGGCCGTGGGCGAGGTCTGCACAGCGGCGATCCTGGAGGGCGGGCCGGAAGTCAACGTCTTCTTCGACGTGGGGCGCGACCGGCTTTCGGTGGAAGTGCGGCACCGGCCCGAGGACCGCGCGCG
>DATDEG010000035.1:0-13126 GCA_036523465.1 bacterium | reverse complement strand
CACCTACGTCGTGCCGGGGGACCCGACCGATCTCATCGCCAAGCAGGAATACCTCACGCCGGAGGCCCGCGCGCGGCTGCGCGGCGACCTTGGGTTGGACGTCCCGCTCCCCGTCCAGTACGTCCGCTACCTGGGCCGTCTCGCGCAGGGTGACCTGGGCCGGTCGTATCTCACCAACCAGCGGGTCGCCGACGCGATCCGCCATGCTCTCCCGCTGACGCTGCGCCTGGGCTTCGCCGCGTTCGCCCTCAGCGCGGTGCTGGGGGTGGGCGCGGGGGTGCTCGCCGGCGCACGACCGCACACCTGGTTCGACCGGGTCTCCATGGTCGTGACGCTGGCCGGGATCTCGCTGCCGGTGATCTGGGTCGCGCCGGTGGCGATTCTTATCTTTGGTGTGTACCTCAGGTGGTTGCCCCCCTCAGGATACGAAGGATGGATTTCCCTTGTACTACCCGCCCTGGTGCTGGGCACCAGGGCGAGCTTTAACGCGCGGATCAGCCGCAGCTCGATGCTCGAAGTCATCCGTCAGGACTACGTCCGCACGGCCCGGGCCAAAGGCGTGCCGGAGCGCTCGGTCATCGGGCGGCACGCGCTGAAGAACGCGATGATCCCGATCATCACCGTGCTCGGATTGGACCTGGCGAGCTACCTCGAGGGCGCGTTCTTCGTAGAGTTCATCTTCGCGCTGCCGGGCATGGGGCGGCTGGCCCTCGATGCCGTCTCCCAGCGCGATCTGTTCATGATCCAGGGCACCGTGCTCTTCAGCGCGGTCCTCTATCTCGGCGCCAATCTCCTCGTGGATCTCTCTTATGCCTACCTCGACCCGCGCATCCGCTACGGCTGAACTCCCCGGCGTCGCCCGTCCCGTGGCCTCAGTCACGCCGCGGGCCCTGGTGTGGCGCCGTTTCCGCCGCGATCCGCTGGGGATGGCCGGACTCGCGATCGTGGCCCTCCTCTTCCTCGTCGCCGCGGGCGCGGGTGTGCTCGCCCCGGACAACCCCGTGGCGGTCGATCTCAACGCGATCCTCCAGCCGCCGTCGCGGGCGCACTGGCTCGGGACGGACGATTCCGGACGGGATGTCCTCAGCCGCGTCATCTGGGGGACGCGCGTGTCGATGACCATCGCCGTGGTCATCCGCCTCGTTACGCTGGCCATCGGCATCGGCGTCGGCGCGGTGGCCGGCTACTACGAGGGCCGCGTCGACACCATCCTGATGCGCATGGTGGAGATCCTCCTCGCCTTCCCCGGGCTGTTGCTGCTCATCGGTCTGGCCTCGGCGCTGGGCCCCGGGTTCGTGTCGCTGCTCATCGCATTTTCCGTCACCGGTTGGACGACGACGGCGCGCCTGGTGCGGGGCAAGCTGCTGTCGATCAAGCGTGAGGAGTACATGGAGGCGGCGAGGGCGATCGGGGTCCCGGCCGCCCTGCAGATCTTCAGGCACGCCCTGCCCAATGCGCTGGGTCCCGTCATCGTCACGGCGACGATCGGCGTGGGCGGCATCATCCTGGCGGAGGCGAGCCTCAGCTTCCTCGGGCTGGGGATACAGCCCCCCACACCTACATGGGGAGCGATGATCGCCCAGGGCCGTTCGTTCCTCACCGTGGCCTGGTGGACGTCGTTCTTCCCGGGGCTGGCCATCGCGCTCGCCGTCTTCGGCTTCAACATGTTCGGGGACGCCCTCCGGGATGCCCTGGACCCGCGTGCCGAGCGGTAGGGCGGGTCGCTTTCGCCTGACCTTGGTTGACGGCGGGCCGATTCAACAATGGAGTGGGACGGACGCGGCAGTGGGACGGACGCGCGCCGTCCCCCTGCACCCCCGCCGCGTACAGAACCTTGCGCAGAGCGGCCGCGGGCAGGGTATAATACGGAAGGCAGACAGGCAGCAGGGATTCGGTGGGGAAGGGGCGAACCCCCCTCGGGACTTAACCGCAATTCCGGCCCCGGACTCCGCAGTGCCTCCCGGGCGCCGTCGTCACCACCTGATGCTCCCAGTGTCGCAGTCCTTCTCAAAGGAGACCGAATGATCGGACACCGATTGTACCGCCTGCGCATGCGCGTGGGGCCGGCCGTTCTACTCGTGATCGCACTCGCCGCCCCGGCCTGGGCGGCGATCTTCACCGATATCAATGGCCTGTCGATGCAGCGGGCGATCGAGCGGCTCTACGCCAAAGGCGTTCTGCGCGGCACCGGGGATCGCTTCAACCCAACGGGGCCCGTGACCCGCGGCGAGCTGGCACTGTACCTCTTCCGGGCCTTCGGCCTCACCGGCGAGGGAGCGAAGCTTCCGTCCTACAAGGACGCCGCCGACATCCCCGCCGAGCAGCGGGCGTCCATCGCGGCGATCACCGGCATGGGGACGGTCAGCCCGCAGAAGGTCGAATTGCGCAAGGGGCCGGTGAACTACACGCTGACCGTGGACAAGCCCGTCTACTCGCCAGATCAGCGGATCATGATCACCTTCACCATCGAGAACACGAGCGATCAACCCGTCAAGTTCGAGTACGCCAACACACAGTTCTGGGACTTCATCATCCGGAGCCCGAAGGGTGAGGAGGTCGCGAAGTGGTCGCTGGGCCGGCCGTTCCTCCCGGTGACCGATGCCATCCCGATCGCGGCGAAGCAGAAGATCGTGGCGCAGACCCTGTGGCGGCAGCTGGACCAGCAGGATGACAGCGTCGAGCCTGGCCGGTATGAGATCAGCGCCGTGCACACAACGAAGACCAACCGGACGTCGCTCTCCCTGTTCTTCAACAAGGGCGTGATGAGCGGATTCTCCGACGGGACCTTCCGGCCCAAGCAGCCGGCCACGCGGCTCGAGTTGGCCACGATCACGGCCCGCGGGATGGGCTTCGCTGACGCGAGCGGGC
Source organism: bacterium (assembly GCA_036523465.1). Taxonomy (GTDB): domain Bacteria; phylum Sysuimicrobiota; class Sysuimicrobiia; order Sysuimicrobiales; family Kaftiobacteriaceae; genus Kaftiobacterium. The sequence continues at coordinate 10,258 of DATDEG010000035.1, read as the reverse complement.
TGAACGTCGCCGATGCCGGCGCTATCCCGGAGGACGCGCGGGGCACGGTGGCCGTGGCCCTGGAGAAGCGGCTGATCAACGTCGTCGGCAACCGGGAGTTCCGCCCGGCGCAGAGCATCACGCGGGCGGAGCTGGCCCAGGCTCTGGATGCGGTCATGGATATCTTGAAGCGGTACAACTTTGCGAAGGGCACGTTGAAGGATCCGGTCTCGGGCACCCCACCGCAGCTCACGATCGAGGATGAGAAGAAGTCGCTGCGCACGTTCCGCGTCGCGCGCAGCTACGTCGTCTACCGGAACGACCGGCCGGCCGAGCTGCGCGACCTGCGACCGGGGGACGTCCTCGCCTTCCTCAACGTCGGCGACGTCGGTGACGTCGCGTACATCGAGGCCACAGGCCGCTAGGAGCAGAGCGATGCAGTTCTTTCTCGATACAGGCAGTCTCGACGAAATCCGCGCCGCGGTCCGCTGGGGGCTCGTCGACGGCGTCACCACCAACCCGTCGCTCGTCGGCAGGGAAGGGATGGATCACCGCGCCCTGATCCGCGAGATCGCCGCCATGGTCAGCGGCCCGATCTCTGTGGAGACCACGTCCGAGAACGCGGAGGAGATGGTGACGCAGGGCCGCGAGTACATCACCTGGGCGCCCAACGTCTTCGTCAAGGTCCCCTGCACGCCGGAGGGCATCCGGGCCGCGTCGATGATGCGCGGCGACGGCATCCGCATCAACGTCACGCTCGTGTTCTCCCTCAATCAGGCGATCCTTGCGGCGAAGGTGGGGGCGTTCTTCGTCAGCCCCTTCCTGGGACGCCTGGACGATATCGGTGAGGACGGCATGATCCTCCTCCGCGACATCGTGCAGGTGTACCGCACGTACGATTTCTCCACCCAGGTGCTGGCGGCCAGTCTCCGCCATCCGATGCATATCGCCCACGCCGCGAAGGCGGGGGCCGACATCGCGACGATGCCGTTCAAAGTCATGGAGCAGCTCTTCAAACATCCGCTCACTGAGATCGGCCAGACCCGGTTCCTCGCCGACTGGCGGGCGCTCGTGGCCGAGCTCGAGCGCAAGAAGACGAAAGTGTAAGAGGGGTTGATGCGTTGACCGCGATCGCTGAACTGGAAACCAAGACAATGAACGAGCTCCAGGATCTCGCCAAGGAGCTCAATATCCCGAACCTCCGGCGCTACCGGAAGCAGGAGCTCATCATGCGCATCCTGCAGGCCCAGACCGAGCAGTCCGGGTTGATGTTCCGGTCGGGCATCCTCGAGATCATGGCCGAGGGGTACGGCTTCCTCCGGCACGAGGGGTACCTGCCGGGCGGCGAGGACATCTACGTCTCCCCGTCCCAGATCAAGCGGTTCGGGCTCCGCGTCGGCGACGAGGTCCTGGGCCAGGTTCGCCCTCCGAAGGATAACGAGAAATATTACGCGCTCCTGCGCGTCGAGGCCGTCAACGGCCTGGATCCCGAGGCCGCTCGCAACCGTCCCGACTTCGAGCGCCTCACTCCGGTCTTCCCGCACGAGCGGATCAAGCTGGAGTCCGACAGCGACCTGACCTCCCGGATCGTCGATCTCTTCGCCCCGATCGGCAAGGGGCAGCGCGCGATGATCGTCTCCCCGCCGAAGGCCGGCAAGACGACCATCCTCAAGAAGATCGGCCAGGCGGTCGTCAACAACTACCCCGAGATCTACCTGATGGTGCTCCTGCTGGACGAGCGCCCGGAGGAGGTCACCGACATGCGGCGGTCGGTGGAGGCGGAGGTCATCGCCTCGACGTTCGACCGCCCGCCCGAAGAACACATCCAGGTCGCCGATCTGGTCCTGGAACGCGCCAAGCGCATCACGGAGGGCGGCCGCGACGTGGTCGTACTGCTGGACAGCCTGACCCGGTTCTCCCGGGCTAACAACCTCGTCATCCCCCCGTCGGGCCGGACGCTGACCGGTGGGCTGGACCCGGCCTCGCTGCACCGTCCGAAGCGGTTCTTCGGCGCGGCGCGCAAGATCGAGGAGGGGGGGAGCCTGACCATCGTCGCCACGGCGCTCGTCGATACCGGCAGCCGGATGGACGACGTCATCTACGAGGAGTTCAAGGGCACCGGCAACATGGAGATGCACCTCAGCCGCAAGCTCCAGGAGCGGCGGACCTTCCCGGCCATCGACATCAAGATGAGCAGCACCCGCCGGGAAGAGCTCCTGCTCACCGACGAAGAACTCCGCAAGGTCTGGGTCCTGCGCAAGAGCCTCGAGACGCTCGACACGGTCGCCATGACCGAGTTGATCCTCGACCGGCTGCGCAAGACGGCCAACAACCAGGCCTTCCTCCGGTCGATCGTCAAGAGCTCTGAGGAAGACGCCGACTAGCTAGGCCCAGGCCGCCTTCACCCCAGATGTGGTGCCGGCAGGACCCCCTGTCTCCAAATGTGGACGTGTGGGGTCTAGATTGAGCCCGCCCGGACGAGCTAGGGCGAGCAAAAGGGCGAGGAGTGCAGAGCCGCCCTTCTTGGCTGGGCGAAGTCTGTCCTAGACGGATTTGGGGAAGGGATTCAATATCCTGAGCCCGAACGGTTCAAGGGCCGTGTAGGTTATTTGGAATTTCCCCTGTCATGGGGGGCATGGCCGCAGGGGTCCGGCCTTTCGGGGTGCGCCGGTGCTTCCTGCCGATCAACTTTCGGGTCATCCTTACCGGCACAGGTGGGGGCATGCAGCGTACGGCGAGGCGTTTCGGCGTTCTCACGTTCGTCTTCCTGACGATCAGTCTCGCGGCAGCCTATTCCCACGAAGTCGAAACACCTGAGATTTCCGCGCCGCCGGGTCCGTTCCTCAGCACGGCGGCGGCGGATCAACAGATAGCGTCGGCCCTCTCCACGGTGGTCGGCACCGGGACTCCCGCGGGGCTGTCAACCTCGGCGGCCAGGATGTCCTCGGAGTCGGTCCGCGCGCAGTTCTGGCTGCCCACAGCCCCCGAAGAGCCCCGCACTGTCGTCATCAAGGACGGCCAGTCGCTGTGGGACATCGCTGCGGCGTGGGGCGTCTCGGTCGAGACGATCGCCGCCGCCAACAACCTACCCAACGTTGATCTGGTCAGACCGGGCCAGAAGCTGCTGATTCCCACCGCCGACGATCCTCAGGCGCGGGCGAAGCTGGCCGCTCTGGCCGCCAAGGCCGTGACGAAGGTCCAGCCGAAGACGCAGGCCGCGGTTGCGGGGACTCCGACCCGCGCGCCCAGGGCCCAGACGAAGCCCGCCAGCGGGTCGCTCGTCGTGACCTTGGGCGAAGGGCAAACGCTGTGGTCGCTGGCGCGGGCCCACGGTACATCGGTGGATGCCCTCGTCGAGGCCAACGGGCTGGCTGACGCGAACCGCATCCGCGCCGGGCGGCGTCTGGTGATTCCCGGCCACCCCGCCGCCTCGGCGCCAAGCCGAGCCACGACGGCGCGGGTCGGCGCGCAGCGGGTGGGTGAAGCGTTCACGAAGGCGTCCAGCACGGCGGTACGGATCGCCCGCGGGTTCCTCTGGCCTGCCCGAGGGCAGCTGACCTCTCGCTTCGGGTGGCGACGGTGGCGTCACCATGACGGCATCGACATCGCTGCCCCATACGGGTCTCCCATCTATGCCGCTCGGCCGGGCCGCGTCATCTATGCCGGCTGGTACTTCGCCTACGGACGCGCGGTGATCGTTGACCACGGCGACGGCCTGCAGACCCTGTACGGCCATGCCTCCGAGTTGCTGGTGCGGACCGGGGAGACGGTCAACCAGGGCGAGCTCATCGCGCGGGTCGGCAGCAGCGGCCGCGCGACGGGACCCCACGTGCACTTTGAAGTGAGGGTGAATGGGAAGGCCGTCAATCCGATGAGGTACATGAACTAGTTCCCAGCTCCCGTCTTCGCGTGTTATAATCCGCAAGGTTTCCCTGATGTGCTTGAATTCCCGAGAGGCTTAGGTGTCACAATGAAGAAGGGCATTCATCCGAACTACTACGAGACGAGAGTGACCTGCGGGTCGTGCGGGACGACGTTTGTCACCGGCTCGACGAAGCAAACGATCCGTGTGGAAATCTGCTCGAACTGCCACCCCTTTTACACCGGACAGCGGAAGTTCATCGATGCCGAAGGGCGCGTGCAGAAGTTCGCCAAGAAGTACGGGCTCAAGGTCTCGTAAGCTCTCCTCCTACGTGGGAGGCGGGATGCGGGGGACGCGGATACGCCGTCCCCTGCTGTGTTTCTGCCTCGTCCTCATGCTCACGGGCGCGCTCCCGGTCGCATCGCGGGCTCAGGACGTGCCGGGATGGCGGCTCCGCGAGACTGCGCATTTTCTCATCTATGTGGTCGAGGGGACGGCCGGAGCGCGGGACGTAGAGCAGATCGCCGCCGCCCTGGAGCGTCTCCACCAGCAGGTCCTCACACCGCTCCGGCTTCCACCGACGAAGCTCGTCTATCCTCTCTACCCATCGCTAGAACGCTTCACCCGCGACTGGTGGCACTTCGCGACCCTTGGATACGGCGACGTCGTTCACGCCTGGGGGACGATCTACACGGGCGATCCGCGGGAAGTCACGCCCTACACGGTTACGCGCTCGGCTGTGGCCGACGCCTTTCCCCGCGCCATCCCGCTGCTCCGCTGGGGACTCGGCGACGCGCTGGGCGATCGGGCCGCGGGCGTCGACGCGCACAGACATCTTAAGACGATCCTCGAATCCGGGGGCCAGGTTCCGATCCTGCGCTCCATCCTCGCTCCCTCGGACTTCGGCGACGCGCTGCCCGGAAGCTACCCCGCGGCGGTCTCCCTTATGGCGTTGCTCCTGGAGCGTCACGGGCTCGAGCAGACCGCCGGGTTCGTTGATCTCGTCTCCTATCGGTACTTCGATTTCGACAAACTCTTCATGCGCCACTTCGGCGAAACCGTGGATGCCGCCGAGGTGGCGTGGCGTGATCGCGTACGGCGGGCCGAAGGCTCCCCCGTCGATCTCAACGCGTACTACGCCGCGAGCCGGTTCGTTTACCGCGTCACCCTCGCGGGCAACCCGGCCCGGCGCATGCTCCAACCCGATGGCCCGGTCGTGGTCACGGAAGCCTTCCGAGCAGCCGAGTTACTGCGCCGTCTCGACCTCAGGGGTGTGTCCGCCCGCATGGATGCCGCCCAGCAGGCCACCGCAACCGCCGAGCGCGGTGAGCGGCGGACGGATTTTACGCTGCGGGCGCTCCTCTACGTGGTCGTCGCGGCCCCGCTCCTCTTGGCCGCCGGATGGTTACTCTGGCCATCGGTACGGGGCTGGCTCGCGGGCCGGCGGGCCGCGGTGGGGAGACGTTAGGAGGACGGGGCATGGACGACGGTCGGGGACGGATCGAGGTGATCTGCGGCAGCATGTTCAGCGGCAAGAGCGAAGAGCTGATCCGCCGCATCCGGCGGGCAGAGATCGCTCGCCAGCGGGTCGCGGTCTTCAAGCCGATGCTCGATGAACGGTACGATCGCCGCCAGGTTGCCTCGCACGACGGCGCGCGGGTCGAGGCGGTGCCGGTACGCGAGAGCGGCGACATCCTCACCCACCTTCCAGACGGCGTCACCGTGGCGGCGATCGATGAGGCGCAGTTCCTCGATGAAGGGATCGCCGACGTGGCGCAGACGCTGGCCGGATCCGGCATCCGGGTCATCGTCGCCGGTCTCGACATGGACTTCCGCGGCGAGCCGTTCGGTGCGATGCCGCGGATCATGGCGCTGGCGGAGACCGTGGACAAGCTGCAGGCGATCTGCATGATCTGCGGCGCTCCGGCCAGCCGCACGCAGCGGCTCGTCAACGGGAACCCCGCGGCGTACACCGATCCCATCATCCTCATCGGGGCGCAGGAAGCGTATGAGGCCCGCTGCCGCGAGCACCACGTCGTCCCGGGCAAGCCGGAACGTGACCGTTGACCGGCGGTCCTCAGCGGAGCCTGATCGTGGCCGTTGACCCGCAGTCGTCGCTCCTCGTCGGGGGTCAGGCGGTCCTCGAGGGCGTCATGATGCGCTCGCCGCGCTATACGAGCACGGCCGTACGGCTGCCCTCCGGCGAGCTGCGGGCGTTCACCGAGCGGTTCGACTCCCTGCTCGTGCGCCTGCCCTGGCTCCGGCTCCCGGTCTTGCGCGGATCCGTCGTCCTCTACGAGGCGCTGACGTTGGGGATCCGCGCGCTCTTCCTCTCCGCGAATGCCGCCATGGGAGAGGAAACGAAGCTCAGCCCGCGTCAGACCGCGCTCTCCGTTGCGGCGGGGCTGGGCATGGCCGTGCTCCTCTTCTTCGTGCTCCCCACGATCCTTGTCCGCCTGCTCGATGCGTCGTTCCGGTCAGTCTACGCCCTCAACATCGCGGAAGGCGCCATCCGTGTGGGTATCCTCATCGGCTATATCGCGGTCGTCGGCCGGCTTCCCGACATCGGCCGGGTGTTTGCCTACCATGGCGCCGAGCACAAGGCGGTCAACGCGTACGAAGCCCATCAGGCGCTCTCGACGGAGGCGGTCCGCGGTCAGAGCCGCTTCCATCCACGCTGCGGGACGAGCTTCCTGCTCATCGTCATGATCGTGGCCATCGCCGTGTTCTCGTTGCTGGGGCGGCCGCCGCTCCTTCTGCGCATCGCGTCGCGCGTCGCTCTCATCCCGGTCGTCGCCGGGCTGAGCTACGAGATCATCCGCGCCGGAGCGCGCGTCCGCTGGTTCCGGCCACTGATCACTCCCGGGATGTGGCTGCAGCGCCTGACCACGCGCGAACCCGACGATAGACAGGTCGATGTCGCCATCCTCGCCCTGCGGGAAGTCCTCGAACGCGAGCGCGCTATAATGAGTGTGCCATGAGCATCGATCATGATGCGATGATGGAGCGGCTCGACCAGTTGTCGGCGCGCTACGACGAGCTCCTGCACGCGCTGGCCGATCCGTCCATCTTCGCCGACCAGGAGCGCTACCAGCAGGTCGCGCGCGAGCAGGCCTCGCTGGCCGAGATGGTGACGGCCTTCCGCGAGTATCGCCGCACCCTGCGGGAGACCGACGACGCGGCGGCGCTGGCCCGCGAGGAAGCCGATCAGGAACTGCGCGAGATGGCCGCTGTGGAGGAGGAGCGTCTCCGGGAAGAAGCGGCTGCGCTGCGGGCGAAGCTCGTGGAGCTCCTCACGCCGAAAGATCCCATGGCCGACCGCAACATCATCATGGAGATCCGGTCGGGGGCGGGGGGCGAGGAGGCCGGGTTGTTCGCCGGCGATCTCTTCCGGATGTACTCCCGGTTCGCCGAGCGCCACGGCTGGAAAGTCGAGGTCCTGGAGAGCAGCCCGACGGAGCTCGGTGGATTCAAAGAGATCGTCTTCGCGATTCAGGGCCGCGGCGCGTACCGGCATCTGAAGTACGAGAGCGGGGTGCACCGCGTCCAGCGGGTCCCGGCAACCGAGGCCGCGGGCCGCATCCACACCTCGACCGCGACCGTGGCCGTGCTGCCCGAGGCGGAGGAGGTTGATGTGCAGATCCGTCCGGATGAGATCGAGATCGAGACCTACCGGGCGGGCGGCGCCGGCGGGCAGAACGTGAACAAGGTCGAGACCGCGGTGCGCATCAAACATCTGCCCACCGGGCTCATCGTCGCCTGCCAGGACGAGCGGTCGCAGTATCAGAACCGCGAGAAGGCGATGCGCATCCTCCGGGCCAAACTGCTGGAAGCGGAGATCCAGCGCCGCCAGCAGACGATCGCGGCGCAGCGCAAGCAGCAGGTGGGCACGGGCGAGCGCAGTGAGAAGATCCGCACGTACAACTACCCGCAGAACCGTATCACCGATCACCGCATCGGCCTGTCGCTTCATCATCTCGACACGGTCCTCGATGGTGATCTCGATGATCTGAGCGACGCACTCGCCGCCGCGGAGTTGCGCGCCCTCACCTCGGCCCCCACCGCCTGACCCGTTATGACCATCAAAGAGGCCTATCTCCTTGGCCGCGCGCATCTGGCTGCCTCGGGGAGCGAGGAAGCGGCCATCGAGGCCGAGGTGCTGCTGCGGCGCGCCCTCGGGTTGGACCGCGCGCAGCTCTACGCCCGCTGGGAGGGGCCGATGCCGGAGACCTCGTGGGATCGCTACCGGGTCTGGCTCGACGAGCGCGCGGGGGGACGGCCGGTTCACTACATCGTCGGCGAGCGCGAGTTCATGGGCCTAAGCTTCACGGTCGATGAGCGGGTGTTGATCCCCCGGCCTGAGACGGAGATCCTGGTCGAACTTGCTGTGAGCCGGCTGCGCGGCCGGGACCAGCCGCTCGTGGCCGACATCGGCAGCGGCAGCGGCTGCATCGCGGTGAGCGTGGCTCACCTGCTCCCGTCGGCTATGGTCTATGCAACCGACCGCTCCGCCGATGCCCTCGCCGTGGCCGCGGCGAACGCCGCTCGCCATCACATGAGCGAACGCGTGACCGTTCTTCGAGGCGACCTGCTGAACGCGCTGCCGCCGGCGATCCACGGGCGGGTCGACGCCGTGCTGAGCAACCCTCCCTACATTCCGGAGTCGCAGGTCGCCGGACTCCCCAGAGAGATCCGTGAGTTCGAGCCTCGTGAGGCGATCCTGGGCCCCGGCGACGGCATGGACGCGCACCGTCATCTCGCGGCCGGAGCCCCCCGATGGCTTGCTCCGGGCGGATTCCTGGCCGTCGAGGTCGCCGCGGGTCAATCTGATGCCGTCCGCGGGATCTTCCACGAATCGGGGGTCTACGACCGGATCGGTGTGGAGCGAGACCGCGCCGGTCTGGGGCGGGTGGTCTGGGGAACCGTGGAGAAATGAAGTGAGATGTCCTACTACGGCCTCACGTTCTACAACCGTGATGTCCCCCTGCGCCCCATGCCGATGATTCGCGTCGACCGCGCGGACGCGCGGGCTCCCCGGCGTGCCCTGGAGATGCTGCGCGACGGAGCGGTGGTCGTCTATCCGACCGACACGGTCTACGGCGTGGGTTGCCGCATCGATCACGCCGCCGCGGTCCGGCGTATCTACGATCTGAAGGGGCGGAGGATGCAGGAGCCGCTGCCTGTGCTCCTGGCCGACCCGGCCCAACTCGAGGACTATGGGCGCGACCTCACGCCTGAGGCCCGCCGCCTCGCCCGGGAGTTCTGGCCCGGAGCGTTGACGATCATCGTCCGGCGCTCCGACTTAGTGCCAGCGCTGGTTGCGGGCGGCGGCGACACCATCGGCCTCCGCGTGCCCGACCATCCGGTGCCCAGGGCACTCGTGCGGGAGCTCGGCATCCCGATCGTCGGGACCAGCGCGAACGGCCACGGCGCTCCAAGCCCGGTCACGGCGCAACAGGTGGCGTTCGATCTCGGGGACGCGGTGGATCTTATCCTCGACGGAGGCCGCTGCCCCATCGGGCGGGAATCCACCGTCGTCGATGCGACGACCTCCCAGGTGCGCGTCGTCCGCCAGGGCGCCGTCGCGATCGGGGCCGCCGCCTGAGCCCATGCGTATCGCCATCGCCAGCGACCACGCCGGGGTCCGCCTCAAAGAAGAACTGAAGCTCCTCATCCGCGAGTTGGGCCATGAGGTACGCGACTTCGGCACGAACTCCGAGGGTCCGGTCGATTACCCCGACTTCATCATCCCGGCCGCTGAGGCGGTGGCCGCGGGTGAAGCCGACCGGGCCGTAATGCTCGGTGGATCGGGAAATGGCGAGGCGATGTCGGCGAACAAGGTGCCGGGGGTCCGCTGCGCCCTTTGTCACGATGCGACGACTGCCCGCCTGGCCCGCGCCCACAACGACGCCAACGCGGTCGCGCTGGGGCAACGCATCACGGGACCGGAGGTTGCCAAGGATGTCGTTCGGGTCTTTCTCGAGACCCCGTTCGAGGGCGGCCGGCACCAGCGGCGCGTGGACAAGATGATGGACCTGGAACGGCGAAGGCGGGAAAAGGGATAGGAGGCGGGCCATGCCGGAGTCCGCGCAGGCGACAGAGAGACGGCTCTACGTCTTCGACCATCCGCTCATCCAGCACAAGGTGACCATCCTGCGAGACAAGCGTACGGGCCACAAAGAGTTCCGTGAGCTCGTGGAAGAGCTCGCCATGCTCATGGCCTACGAGGTGACGCGGTCTCATCCGACGGTGGAGATCGACGTCGAGACGCCGTTGGCCAAAACTCGCGGGCGCACCATCGCCGGGCAGGAGATCGCGGTCGTCCCCATCCTTCGCGCCGGGCTGGCCATGGAGGCGGGCATCACGCGGCTCATCCCGACGGCTCACATCGGTCACCTCGGCATCTATCGCGACCCC
>DATDEG010000034.1:0-6168 GCA_036523465.1 bacterium | reverse complement strand
ACAGTTCTTGGCGAGGTTCTGAACTGCGACATCATACGAAGGACAAGGGAGATCTGGCCGTCGGAGAAGTCATCGCCGACCTTCTCAGGTCGGGAGCGCAAGTCTGCTTACCGATCTCAGAACACCTGCCGTTTGATCTGATCGCGGTCTCTCCCTCAATGGAGGAAGTGCGGCGGGTCCAAGTCAAGTACGTAATCGTCGCGAGAGGGCGCGCTCCGTGTGCACCTTGAGAGCACGCACGCAGACCGCCACGGGCTGCACCGTCGGAGACTGAACCTCAAAGAGATCGATTGTTTCGCGATCTACTGCCCTGATACGGATACGGTATACTATGTGCTGATCGACGAGATCCAAGGGCTTCGCGCGATGTTCAGCTTGCGAGTATCAACAAGCAGAAACGGTCAGCTCGAGAATACGATGCCAGCGACAGATTTCGTAGGTGCGGAATGGATATGTCGGGCCCGTAGCTCAAATGGATAGAGCGACTGACTTCTAATCAGTCGGGTGGGGGTTCGAGTCCCCCCGGGCCCGCCAGTCCAGTCTTGCAGCCAGAAACGCCTCGAACGAGTCTCGCCTCCGTCAAGAGATTTTGGCGGCGGTATAAGTGAGTGTCAACGTCAGGTGGCCACCACGTCTCCCCCACCCGGTCTACGCACTCTCCTTCGCGATTCGGCGCGGGGTCCCGGCGGCATCGTCACCTATCTCCTCGGGCTGAACGCCGTTGCTTTTGTCACGTGGGTCATCACTCATGGCGGATCACCCGAGTCCCGCGCGCTCATCAGCGACCTCGTCTTCATCCCCACCGGGCTGGCCTCGACGCTTCTGGCCTGGCGGGCCTCGAGACACCCCGCTATCAGCGAGGCGACCCGGCGGGCGTGGATGCTGCTGGCGGCGGCCTTAGCCGCCACGTGGATGGGCGACGTGCTCTTCGCGTACTACGAGTTGGTCCCGAAGAGCGCACCCTTCCCCCCCGTGGCCGACGCGGGTACCTCCTCTTCTATCCTCTGGTCCTCGCTGGTCTGAGCGCATTCCCCGCCGCCCCCCAGAGCGGCCAGGAACGCGTCACATTCTGGCTCGACACGATCACGGTACTCTTCGGCGGATGGATGGTCGTGTGGTACGTCGTCTTGGGTCCGACCACGGTCGGATCGGATGCGCCTCTGCTCGAGAAGGCCCTCTCTGCAGGCTCCCCTATCGGGGATCTCGTCCTCATCTTCGGGATCGCGACGGTGATCCTCCGCCACCCTGAGGAGGGGAGTCGCGGACCGCTGGTCATCTTCGCCTTTGCGCTGACGTTATTCCTCATCGCCGACCTCTCCTACGGCTATCTGCAACCGCTCGACCGGTATGCGAGCGGGGATTGGCCGGACGCGATTGGATCTTTCCCCAGTTCGGCTTCGTTTTGAGCGCGCAGTACCAACACTGGCGTGCGTCTCACGAACCGGCCGCGCCGCCCGCTTTGATCATCGACCCACATCACATGAGCTCGTTGCCGTACGTTGCCATCGCGCTCGGGTACCTTCTCATGATCTTCTCGGCGCGCAACATGGCTTCATATCCGCTCGGCGGCTTGGTCTTCGGTGCCGTCGCGATCACTGCGGCCGTCCTGACCCGTCAGCTGTTTCGCGAAGGGCGCTCCCGACCTACCGGGCCTCCTCCATCATACCGACGAAGCGCTCTACCGGGCGAAGGCTGCCGGCCGGGACCGGGTCGTCGCCTTTTCCGCAGACCACTCTCCATCTCCAGCACCCCCCGCGCCGCCGCCGGTTCCGCCGGCGCGCTTCCGCCGCGCCTGAAAGCGGACGATCACCTCACCCACGTTGTCACCAGCGCCGCGGCGGCCAGGAACATTACCACCGTGGTCCCCCATCCCAGTATGGTGACCCCGCGGCTGTTGACCCGTGTGCTCATGATGCGGGAGTCAGTAGCGATGCGCATGATGAGCACGAGCAGCGGCGGGCTCAGGAATCCGTACATGACGGCCACCCAGACGAGCGCACGGATCGGACTGATGCCGGCGAAATCGACGAGGATGCCAAACAGCGTCGAGAGGACGATGATGGCGTAGAAGGCCGGGGCGCGACGCGGCTTCTCGTCGAGCCCGCGCCGCCACCCGAACGCCTCCGCTAGCGCGTAAGCGCTCGAGCCCGTGAGGACCGGAACGGCCAGGAACCCGCTCCCGATGAGGCCCAGGGCCAGCAGCAGAGACGCGGCGTTCCCGGCGAGGGGACGGAGCGCCTCCGCCGCTTCGACCGCCGTCCGTATCTCTGTGTGTCCGGCGCGATGCAGCGTCGCCGCCGTAGCCAGGATGATGAAATACATGACCAGATTCGAGAAGAGCATCCCGATCTGGACGTCCCAGGCTGCCGTCCGCAGCTCCCGGGCGGTCGCCCCCTTCCGTTGCCGCAGGGTGCGCCGGCCGATGCTGATCTCTTCCTCCACCTCCTCGCTGGCCTGCCAGAAGAACAGATAGGGAGAGATCGTCGTGCCCAGGATGGCGACGAGCATCCCCAGGAACGTCGAGTCGAACCGGATCGTGGGCAGCAATGTTCCCCGCAGGACCTCCTCGATAGCGGGCCGGGCGAAGATCGACGCTCCGATATAGGCGAGCAGCGCGAGCGTGAGCCACTTGAAGATCGTCGTGATGAGGCGATACGACCCCCAGATCTGCATTACGAGGATCACGAGGGCGATCGGCGGGATCATGACCCAGATCGGGATGGGGACGAGTATGTTGATGGCGGCGGCGATCGCCCCGATGTCGACCCCGGCGTTGACCGCGTTGGCCAGAGCGAGCGTAATCACGACCGGGTAGAGCACCGCGCGCGGATAGTGCTCCCGGATCACGCCTGCGAGCCCCCTGCCCGTGACGAGACCGATCTTCGCGCACATGAACTGCACGGCCGCCATCATCGGAAAGCTGAGTGGGGCCGTCCATAGCGCCGAATATCCGAGCGACGCGCCGGCGGAGGCGTACGTGCCGATACCTGAGGGATCATCGTCGGAAGCGCCGGTGATGAACCCGGGTCCGAGGATGCGCAGGAATCGCCGGACCGGGGCGAGCCATCGGCGCAGCGGGATCGCTCCGCGCGATCGGCGGGGCTCTCGCCCGCGCCGGGAGGCGACTCGTCTGCTCGTCGGACGCGCCATGGGTAGTTGTTTCCCCGCATGATGCGGCGTGATGACTTAGATTCGAGGAGACGAAGCGGAAGCTGGCGAGCTAGGCGAGGCGGTGAACAGAAAGCGCCGAGAACGCGAATGCGGCGACGAGAAACGCGGCGGCGAGACCGGCGGCAAGGGCGCTGACCTCGGTGGGACGCGTCTCCCACCCCACCGTCCGGCTGAGGCGGCGGTATGCCTGCCTGAGCTCACCGATGGACTGGGCCCGGTAGTACGAACCGCCGCCGATCTCCGCCATCTCCCGCAGGGTATCCTCATCGAGGCGGACCCAGATGTTCCGGCCGCCGAGGTTGAGAAAGGTTCCTTCGGGAGTCCCGATGCCGACGGTGTAGACCTTGACGTGCTGATCGCGTGCGATGCGCGCCGCTTCCTGCGGCACGACCCCGCGATTGCTCTGACCGTCGGAGAGCAGCACGATCGTGGCTGGAATCACCGGCTCTCGCGGGGGCGGCGGGGGGTCCCCGAAGGTGGAGGGACGTTCCCGGCCGGGGAGCGCGTACACCGCCTCGATCAGACCGTCGCCGATCGCCGTCGCGTACTCCGTCGTGAGCAGACCTATCGCATCGAGCACGCGGGCGCGGTCTGCCGTGGGGGGTACGATGGTCTGCGCGTAGCTGCTGAAGGTGACTAGCCCCACCTTCATGCCCCGAGGGAGAGATCTCACGAAGTCCTGCGCGGTCATCTTCGCGGCTTCCATCCGGTTCGGCGGCAGGTCGGTCGCCAGCATGCTCCGGCTGACGTCGATGGACAGGACGACCGTGTTTCGCGTGCTTGGCACAGGCATCGGCGCGATGGGCCGGGCCAGGGCAAAGATCGTCATCATAAAGGCCAGGGCAAGCAGCCCCGCGGGCACGTGGCGGCGCCAGGGACGCGAGCGGCGGAGGGCTTCGGCGAGGACCCCAACCTGCGTGTACCGGACGGTGTCACGGCGCGGCCGCTGGAGGATCCACCGGTACAGCACGGCCAGGAGCGGCACGAGCACGAGCAGGCCGAGCAGCGGCGGCCAGGTGAACGTCATGTCAGCAGCGAGGCGAGGCGCCGCGGCGGTGCAAATTCAGACCAATGCAGCGGGACCCGACGCAGCGATGGATTCATGGGATCCTTCGGAACCACACGAGCGATAGCAGCGCCCCGGCCAGCATCAGCAGCCCGGCGCCGCCGGCGAGCATCGACGTCACTTCGGTCCGGCGCCGTTCCCATCCGATCGAGCGGCCGAGTTGCTTGTATACCTTGCGCAGCTCGTCACCCTGGGTGATCTCGAAGTACTTCCCACTCGTAGCCTGCGAGATCTGCTGGAGCAGCCGTGAATCGAACGGCACCATCACGAGCTGGCCGTCGACCGTCATGACGCTCCCGTTCACATTTCCTACGCCGACGCCGTACACCTTGACCTTTCCATCGATGGCGAGCTGGACGGCCAAGGTGGGGTTGACGCCGAGGTTGCTGACCCCGTCGGAGAAGATGACGATGGCCGCGGGCGGGAGCGGCGCCGGTTTCTGATCCGGCGCGGGAGACGGTGCGGGCTGCGGAAGGGGCGCAAACGGTGACGGCGGTTGCCCGGGCTGCTGCACGTTCAGCCGGTCCCCAAGCAACTCCTTGCGTCCCGGCAAGATGCGCAGGGACTCCACGATGGCGGATCCGACGCCGGTGGCCTGCTGCACCTTCAGCCCGGCGATCGCGTCTCGCAGGGCCTGCCGTTCTGTGGTCGGCGGCACGAGGACCTGGGCGTAGTCGCTGAAGACGACCAGGCCGACCTTCGCCGTCGAGGGCATCGACCGCACGAGCTCCAGCGCCGCCGTCTGTGCCGCCTTCAGCCTGTTCGGCTGGACGTCCTCGCCGATCATACTCTTGCTCACGTCGATCGCGATGATGAGCGCTGCGCGGTTCACCGGGAGAGGGATCGCGGCGATCGGACGCGCCATGGCCAGCGTGAGGAACGCGACGGCAGTCAGGTAGAAGGCCACCGGCGTGTGGCGGCGGAACCGCGACGGACGCGTCCAGAGCACCCCGAGGAGGTGCGCGTCGGCGAGCCTGGCCTCACGCCGCGCACTGCGGCGCAGCAGCCGGAAGTACGCCCAGAGCAGCAGGGGCACGGCGAGCGTGCCCCACAGCATCAGCGGCCAGCCAAACTCCACCGTCCCCTCCTCCTCCGGTACTGGATAAAGCGCGTCAGCGGCTCAACGAGAGGCTCCGCGGTCGAGAGCTCGAGGATGTCGATCCGGTTGCCCTTGAGCGCGGCCTCGACCCGTGCGCGCTGCCGGCCCACCAGATCCCGGTAGGCTGTGCGCAGGCGCGCGTCTGAGGTATCCACCCAGAGTTCTTCCCCGCTCTCAGGATCGCGCACGAACAGGCCGCCAACGTCGGGCAGCTCGCGCTCCGCAGGATCCTGGATCCACACGCCGATCACATCGTGACGCCGGGCAAGCTCGCGGAGCGGGACTTCCCATCCCTCGGGGCCCAGGAAGTCGGAGAGGAGAAAGATGAGACTGCGGCGCTTGAGCAGGCGCCCCAACCGCCGCAGGCTGTCTGCGAGATCGACGGCCGGGGCGGAATCAGGATCGCCCGCCGACTGCTCCAGCGCATGGATGATCCGGAGCGCGTGCGTGCGCCCGCTCCGGGGGGGGACGAACACGTTGCGTGCGGGGAAGCCGAGCAATCCGACCTTATCCCCATGGCGCGTGACAATGTACCCGGCGACCCCGGCGAACTCGATCGCTGTGTCGCGCTTGAGCTGCCGGCGGGTGCCGAACTCCATGGAGGGGGAGAGATCGACGAGCAGCCAGGCGGTGAGCTCACGCTCCTCCCGGTACTGACGGACGTACAGCCTGGACATCCGCGCCGTGACGTTCCAATCGATGCGGCGGACCTCGTCACCCGGCTGGTACTCGCGGACTTCCGCCAGGTCGAGGCTCGGCCCGTAGAACACACCCGTGTAATCCCCGAAGAAATAGCCGTCGAGACGCCGTACGACCTTGAACTCGAGCCGGC
>DATDEG010000033.1:0-5494 GCA_036523465.1 bacterium | reverse complement strand
TCCGCCGGTCGAGGTGCTCGGTCAGCCACGCCGCGGCGTCGGCTAGACTCTCATCGGAGACCTGGTGGCCTATCGGGTACTCGCGGTACGTGAGATCGACCCGGAGTGCGGCGAGGCCATCGCGAGCGGTGCGGCCGTGCTGGATCGGAAGCACCTGATCGGCGACCCCATGCTGGAGGAGGATGGGCAGACCGCGTAGCGCGTCAGGCGGCGCGAGCCGTGGAAGGACCTCCGGAAGGAGCCGCCCGCTCATCGCCACCACGCCCGCGACGAGTGAGGGTTCGGTAAGGGCAACGCTCAGACTCATGATGGCGCCCTGACTGAATCCCATGAGATATACGCGCGCAGGATCGGCGTGGTACGCTGCCACCGCCTCGCCGATGAACCGGATGATGGTCCGGCGGCTCGACTCGGCCTGCTCGGGATTGATGATCGGATTCGCCGGGTCGAGGACGACCTGGAACCACGCATACATGCCCGGGGCGAGCGTGACCGGCCCGCGCGCGCTCACGATCAGGAACCGTGCATCGAGGTAGGGGGCCAGTCCCATCAGGTCTCCTTCGTGGCTGCCCACGCCGTGGAGGAGCAGAAGCAGCGGCGGGGATGCCGCGGCGTCCTGCGGCGGGCGGATGCGGTAGATGAGCGGGAGCGAGGGGGGCACGACGATGAGCCTTCGGGTCGAGGACGCGTCGTTCCTCGTGACGATCTTCTTCGCCCGAGAAGGACCCCGGGTAGGGCCAGGCGAATTCACCTGCAACTAGAGCTGTCTGATTGTCAGACATGGACGCACCGATCGAGCGCCGGAAACTCTACGAGCAGCTGGCCGAACGGCTACTGGCCCGCATCACCCAAGGCCGCCTGGCGCCGGGAGATCCGCTGCCGACCGAACGTGAGCTGACCGCCCGATACCGGGTCGGCCGTTCGTCCGTGCGGGAAGCGCTGCGGATGCTCGAATCGCGGGGGTTGATCACGGCTGCGGGCAAGGGGGCCTTCACGGTCGCCGAGTTCGCTAACCCGCTGCGCGACTCGATGATCCTACTGCTCACGCTCCGCGAGACCAGCCTTCGGGAGTTGTTCGAGCTGCGCAAGATCCTCGAGGTGGAGGCCGCTGCGCTGGCCGCCGCGCGGCGCACCGAGGAGGACCTCGCGGCGATGCATGCCGCGATCGAGGAGATGGTCGCCGGTCTCGTCGCGGAGCAGCGCTACATCCGCGCGGATCTGAAGTTCCACCTTACGACTGCCGCGGCGACCCGCAACCGGACGATCCAGCACGTCATGCACGCGATCCGTGAAGGTCTGCAGGAAGCCCTGGCGTCCATCTACCACATCCCCGGCAGCCCGGAGCAGTCCATCGCTCAGCATCGCCGGATCCTTGCCGCCGTGACCGCGCGTGACGCACCGGGAGCACGCCGGATGATGTGGGAACACCTGGCGCGTGTCGAGAGCGACATCGAAGCGATCCTCGGCGAGCGCGAGGTCGTCGCCGGTGCGACCTCGGACGGCCACAGGAGTGCCCGTGGCTGAGCTCGGGTTTGTGGGGCTGGGGGTCATGGGCGGCCGGATGGTTGCCCGGCTGCTGGTGGCCGGGTATGCCGTCACCGGCTACAATCGCGCGAAGACCAAAGCGGCCTGGCTCATCGAACGTGGAATGCGGTGGGCCGACTCCCCGCGACAGGTGGCGGAGGCGGCGGAGGTCACGTTCTCCATGGTCACGGACACCGCGGCGCTACGCGCGATCACGGCTGGACCGCAGGGAGTGCTCGCGGGGCTGGGACAGGGCAAGATCTACGTCGACATGAGCACGGTGTCCCCCGCCGCGAGTCGGGAGGTTGCCGCCGCGGCGCGCAGCCGGGGGGCGCAGATGTTGGATGCGCCGGTCTCCGGCAGCGTAAGCACGCTGGAAGAAGGGAAGCTCTCGATCATGGCCGCCGGCGAGCGCAGCGCTTTCGAGCGGGTGCGGCCGGTCCTCGAGGCGATCGGGCCGACGGTCACCTACGTCGGGGCGAATGGCCAGGCTGTGCTGATGAAGATCGCCACGAACCTGAGCCTCGCCGTCCAGATGCTCGCCTTCAGCGAAGGAGTCGTGCTGGCGGAGAAGAGCGGCATCCCGCGGGAGGTGGCCGTGAAGGTTCTCCTCAACAGCGTCATCGCCTCACCGATGGTGAAGTACCGGGGGCCATTCGTGCTCCACATGCCGGAGGAGGCGTGGTTCGATGTCACCATGATGCAGAAGGACATGAGCCTCGCCCTCGAGCTGGGGCGGGAACTCTCCGTGCCTTTGCCCGCGACGGCGCTCACGCAGCAGTTCCTTACCGCGGCATGCGCGCTCGGACTCGGCGACCAAGACTTCGCCGCGCTGTTCGACGTGGTCCGCACGATGGCCGGCATGCGGGAGGCCCACTGATGGAGATGGATTGGCTGCCGGCGTACGAGCAGATGCTGCGCATCCGCATCTTCGAGGAGCACGTCAATACTCTGTATCGCAGCGGGAAGATGGCCGGGCTGGCGCACCTCTACATCGGGGAAGAGGCGGTCGCGGTGGGCGTGTGCCTCGCCCTGCGGCCGGATGACTACATCACGTCCACGCACCGGGGCCACGGACACTGCCTGGCCAAGGGCGCGCGGTTGGATCGGATGTTTGCGGAACTGCTCGGCCGGGCCGACGGCTATTGCCGCGGCAAGGGCGGCTCGATGCACATCGCCGACCAGGAGCGCGGCAACCTCGGCGCCAACGCAATCGTCGGCGGCAGCAGCGGCATCGCGACGGGGGCGGCTTTCTCCGCCCGGTACCGCGGCACCGGGCAGGTCTGTGCGTGCTTCTTCGGCGAGGGGACGCTTGGGCAGGGCGTGCTCTATGAAGTGATGAACATGGCAGCCCTGTGGCGCCTGCCGGTCCTCTACGTCTGTGAGAACAACCTGTACAACGAATACACGCCAGCGGTGGATACAACCGCGGGATCGATGCGGGCGCGGGCGGAGGCCTTTGGCATTCAGGCCGACGAGGTGGACGGGCAGGACGTGCGGGCAGTCTACGCTGCGGCGTCGCGGGCCGTGGAACGGACGCGGGCGGGCGAGGGACCCTCGTTCCTGCTCTGCCACACGTATCGATTCCAGGGACACCACGTCGGGGACGTGAACCGCGCCTACTATCGGACGAAGGACGAAGAGGACCTCTGGAGAGGCCAGCGCGACCCGCTGCGGGTACTGGCGGCCTGGCTGCTCGAGAGCGGGGCCGCGACGGAGCCCGACCTGGACGTCGTCACGGCGAAAGTCCGGGCCGACGTCGAGGCCGCGGAGGCCATCGCGCTCGACGCACCGTACCCAGACCCCTCCGAAGTCGACCAGCACGTCTATGCGTAGCGAGATGTCCGTCGCCGCTCCAGCCCGGGAGATCACGTTTGCGCAGGCCGTGCGCGAGGCGCTGGCCGAGGAGATGCGGCATGATCCGGCCGTGGTCATCTTCGGCGAAGACGTCGCAGAGGCCGGGACGCCGTTCAAGGTGCTGTCCGGCCTGGTCGAGGAGTTCGGCCGGGACCGCGTCGTGGACACGCCGATCTCGGAAGCCGGCTTCACCGGCATCGCGGTGGGGGCGGCGATGACCGGGCTCAGACCGGTCGTGGACATCATGTTCGGCGACTTCCTCACCCTGGCCATGGACCAGATCGTCAATCAGGCGGCGAAGGTGCACTACATGTCCGGAGGGAGGCTCACCGTGCCGATGGTCGTGCGCACGACGATGGGCGCGACCCGGCGGTCGGCGGCGCAGCACAGCCAGAGCTTGCAGGCGCTGGTCAGCCACATTCCCGGACTCAAAGTCGTGCTCCCCAGCACGCCGTACGATGCCAAGGGATTGCTCAAGAGCGCGATCCGGGACGCCAATCCGGTAGTGTTCTTCGAGGACAAGATGATGTACACGCTTAAAGGAACTGTGCCCGAGGAGGA
This sequence comes from bacterium, assembly GCA_036523465.1. GTDB lineage: Bacteria > Sysuimicrobiota > Sysuimicrobiia > Sysuimicrobiales > Kaftiobacteriaceae > Kaftiobacterium. The sequence continues at coordinate 1,552 of DATDEG010000033.1, read as the reverse complement.
GTACTGGCTGCCCTTCGGCGTGGCCGACGTGAAACGGCACGGATCGGACGTAACGATCGTCGCGACGAGCAGCATGGTCCAGGTCGCCCTCGAGGCCGCGGACGGGCTCCGCTCGGACGGTATCGACGCGGAGGTGATCGACCCACGGACGACGGTGCCGCTCGACGTCGCCACCATCGTGGAATCGGTGAAGCGCACGAGCCGCGCGATCGTCGTGGACGAGGGCCACAGACGCTACGGGGTGACGGCGGAGATCGCCGCCGTGATCGCGGAGGAGGCCTTTTCTTACCTCGATGCCCCCGTCCGGCGGCTGGGGGCGCTCGATGTTCCGGTGCCGTTCTCTCCGGTGTTGGAGGATCGCACGGTGCCGACCGCGGCGCAGGTGCGCGAGACCGCGCGGGAACTCTGCGGGCGCGCATAAGGGAGGCAGGCATGGGAACGAAGACCTTCGGGCTGATGGCCGTCGATTGGGAAGAGCGGGTGAACTTCGAGCGCCTGCGCACCGACCGGTTGGCGCGGGTGAAGCGGTTCCTGGACGCGTCCGACCTCGGCGCCCTGCTGTGCTTCGACATGAACAACATCCGCTACATCACGGCGACGCACATCGGGACGTGGGCCATGGACAAGCTCGTCCGCTTCACCCTGCTGCCTCGGGACGACGAGCCGATCCTCTGGGACTTCGGGTCGGCCGCCCGCCACCATCAGCTCTACAATCCGTGGCTCGGCGAGCGGTCCCGGGCCGGCATCTCGACGCTCCGCGGAGCCTATCCCGAGCGGGCCGCTGACGTCGCACGGAAGATCCGCGTCGAGCTCGAGGCGCGGCACCTCCTCGACGCGCCGCTTGGGGTGGATGTCATCGAGGTGCCCGTGCTGGAGGCCCTTCGCGCGGAAGGGATACGCGTCGTCGACGGGCAGGGGCTCATGCAGCAGGTGCGCAAGATCAAAACTCCCGACGAGATCACGCTGCTCGCGACGGCCTGCATGATGGTCGACGCCGCCTACGAGGAGCTCTACCGGGCGATGCGTCCCGGGATGCGCGAAAACGAGTGCGTGGGTCTCGTGAACAAGGTGCTCTACGACCTCGGGAGCGAGCACGTCGAAGGGGTCAACGCCATCTCCGGCGAGCGCTGCAGCCCGCACCCCCACGTCTACACGGACCGCGTGTTGCGGCCGGGAGATCCGGCGTACTTCGACATCCTCCACAGCTACATGGGGTACCGGACCTGCTACTATCGGACTTTTGTCGTGGGCAGCGCTTCCCCGGCGATGGTCGACGCCTACCGGCAGTGCCGCGATTACCTCGACGCGGCGATCCGCCTGGTCAAGCCGGGCGTGACGACGGCCGATGTCGTCCGGGTGTGGCCGAAGGCCCAAGAGTTCGGTTTCGCCAACGAGGAGGCGGCGTTTGCGCTGCAGTACGGGCACGGGGTCGGTCTGTCCATCTGGGAGAAGCCGATCTTCAGCCGGCTCGTCTCGCTCGACTACCCAGAGGTCATCGAGGAGGGCATGGTTTTCGCCCTGGAGACCTTCTGGCCGGCCTCGGACGGATGGT
>DATDEG010000032.1:0-3427 GCA_036523465.1 bacterium | reverse complement strand
ACCGCGGTGGGCGTTGCTGCTCATGTCTGTCCTCGATGCCATCAACGAGCATGGCTCGCTCCGCGGGGCGCTCCTCCGAAGCCTCGTGTCGAGGGTACCCGACCGAGAAATGGCCGAGGCGGTGTGCGAGTGCCCGGACGGCTCTGGGGCATCTGCCCCGACCGCACGGGGAAATGAAGCGAGACCGGCACACACTGACCCTCGATGCGCGTGACCCAACTTGCGTCGCCGTATTAGAGATCAGCGCGGGTCGCCGTGCGGTCCGGGCTTTGCTCCTCCGCTCGAGTAGTGAGAAGGCCAGGAGCGGCAGTGCGCGGCGCGGCCAACCGCCCCGAAGAACTCCTCATCGTAAGATGCACCCTCCTTTCAACCCGATCTCACAAAGGTCGTCTCGTGGTGCGACGGCGCCCAAGTCGCCCGCTGGTGCGGCTTTTTTCATCGAGCCAGGGGAGGGTCTATGAAGGCGTGCATGGCGGGCACCTTGTCTGTCATGATCGCGTTGGCCGCCCCCGCGAGTGCACTGCGGGCCCAGGCGGCGGCACCGGAGCCGACGCACGCCTACGTGGTCTCGGGCTACGGCACCGCGGGCGCCATGAAGATCGAGAACGCCACGAGCAGCTTCTTCGCGTCGGTGTCGCCGATCTTCCTCTTCCAGTTCAGCGACCGCGTGCTGTTCGAAAGCGAGCTTGAGTTCGAGCTCGAAGAGGGAGCGACTAAGACCGGGCTCGAGTACGCGAACATTAGTGTGCTCCCCACGGATTACGTCACGATCACGGCGGGGAAGTTCCTGCTCCCGTTCGGCGTGTTCATCCAGCGGCTCCACCCGACCTGGATTAACCGCTTCACGTCCAGCCCGCCGATCTATGGCCACGAGGCCGAGATCCCGGGCCTCGAGCCGCTCCTGCCGATCGCGGCTGACATCGGCGTAATGGCGAATGTGGTTAGGCCGCTCGGCGGCATCGGCCGTGATCTCACGCTCTCGGCGTTTGTGTCGAACGGCCCGGCGGCGGAAGGGCCGATGGGCGGAGGGATGGGCGAGCCGTGCCGCACCTCGTGTTCGGGGAGTCGGCCCAAGACAACAACAGTAACAAAGTGTTCGGCGGCCGCTTCGGCGTCGTAGTGGCGCCGAATTGGGAAGTCGACGTTTCGGCAATGCGGGCGGATTGGGGTGCCGGCGCAGTTACGCCGAACGTGAGCCGCGGCCTTGGGTTCTGGGCGTACAACGGCGCCGCGGAGTTGCAGCGCGGCAGCTTCCTGTTCCGCACCGAGTGGCTCCGCTCCGGGGTCGAGACCGAGGTGGTTGACACCGTCGCGATGACGTCAACGGTGGAGACGGTGAAACGCTGGGGTGGGTACGCACAGGCCTCGGTTCGCATCGGCGATTGGGAGCCGGTGTTCCGCTTCTGCCACGTGCACGCCAACGAAGCTGAACCCGACGACCAGCTGACGCAGTACGGCTTCGGCCTGAACTATTACATCACGCCCAGCATCTCAATCATGGGCGCGTTCGAGCTGAACCGCGATCGGTTCGACATGGGGAACGATCTCTCCAACAACCGGTTCCTCGTCCACTGGGCTTTCGGCTTCTAGAGGGCGCGATGAAGAGTGTGATCTGCATTCTGGCCGCCCCGGCGGTGAGTCTGATGCTGGCCGGGACCGCCGCAGCTCAGCAGGCCAGCGTCAGCGACGGTGGGGAGGTGTACGCACGAACCTGCGGCCGGTGCCACAACGCCCGCCCGCCCGTCGAGCGGACCGACGGCGAGTGGACCGTGATCGTCGCGCACATGCGCGTGCGGGGCAATCTCACCGGTCGAGAGGAGCGCGCGGTGCGGGCATTCCTCCAGGCGATGAACCGTCCCGCTGTCGACCAGTCCGAGCGCGGTGAGCAGGCCGTTGCGGCGGCGCCGGTCTCGCTGCCTGACACGATCGATCAGGTCTTGGCGGACAGTGGGCGCGCGCTCACCCAGCGGTACGGATGCGCCGCCTGCCACCAGCTCGGGGTGGCGACGTCAGGGACGCTGGGCCCGAATCTCAACACCGTCCTGACGCGCCGGACGCCGGACTACATCCTCGAGAAGCTGGCGAATCCGCGGTTCGACAACGCGAACAGTCTGATGGCGCAGCTGCCGCTGTCGCCGGACGATCGGCGCGCGATTCTCGAGTACCTCCGGACGCTGAAGAACTAGCGGCGCCTACTCAACGTCTAGCCTCTTTCCTCTTTTCCTGCTACGCGTGCGCGCACAGGGGATCGGTCTGAACGACCGATCCCCTGCGGCATGTACGGCCTCCGGCCCGTGGGGCTTCTGCCCCAATCACGCCGGGAAATGAAGCGCCACCCCACGCCCTGACCCGCGATGCGCGTGACCCAACTTCTGCCCTGGCATAGAGATCGGCCCGGATCGCCGACGGTCCGGGCCTTGCCACTTCAGTCGAGTAGCGAGGAGGTGAGGAACCAGATGACGACAGCTGGAACCCAGGTCCACGATACGCACACCTGCCACACGTGCAGGCCGACGCCGGAAACCCGTACTGTGACGCAGCGGCTGGACTTGCAGCGCATCGAGTTGTCGGTCGCCGGGCTCTCATGCGCGGGGGACGCCGCCCCGGTCGCGGCTCGACTGGAGCGGCTGCCGGGCGTGCGAGAGGCGATGGTCAACCCCGTCACCGAGCGTGCGGTGGTGGCGTTCGATCCCGGAGTCATCGGAATCGAAGCGATCGTCCAGTTGCTCGAGGAACGGGGGATCGATGTCGGCCGCACGGTCGCGCGGTGGCGCCTCCGGGTACCCGGACTCAAGTGCGCGAGCTGCGTTCGGCGCGTCGAACAGGCCGTCCTGCACGTGCCGGGCATCTACGACGCCAACATGAACCTCGCGACAGAAATGCTGACCATCGAGTACACCCCCAAGCGCACCGATCTCGCAGCGGTCCGCGCGGCCGTCCGTGCTGAAGGCTTCGACCTGGGGCCTGAGCCCCTGCGGCGGGCCGAAGCGGCGGCGCCGTCCCCGGGCGAAGCCAACGCGCGCGAGTTCCGCTCGCTGATGCACAAGTTCTGGTTCGCGGCAGTCGTGTCCGTCCCGACGATCGCCCTCTCTTACCCCTGGATCTTCGGCATGCGCGACCTCCTGCCGCGCGGGAGCGCCATCCTGCGCCTGGTATGGGGCGGGCTCGGCTTGCTGACGCTCCCGGTGCTGCTCTACTCCGGGGGGCATTTCTACAAGGGCCTCTGGGCCGCGTTCAAGCACCGCACCGCCGACATGAACACCCTGATCGGCATCGGCATCGCGGCCGCCTGGCTCTACTCGACCGTCGCTGTGCTCGTGCCCTCGCTCTTCCCGCGAGGCGACCTGGCGGAGGTTTTCTACGATGTCACCGCGGTCGTGACGGCCCTCGTCGTGCTCGGTCAGGCGCTCGAAGTCAAAGCGAAAGG
>DATDEG010000031.1:0-4401 GCA_036523465.1 bacterium | reverse complement strand
TTCGATCTCGTCACAGGTCCAAAAACCTCGCCTCCTACTCTAACATGTGCCCGCGGAAGGGGGAGCCCGAGAGGAAACGGCGCGCACCCTTTCCCCCTCGTTTGGGCAGTATGATTCTTGCGTCCCGGTCCGGGCCCTTCGTATAATACGATGCGAGATCAAACGATGCGAACCGTTAGGGGGACGCACGCGCGGCGTCCCCCTAACACCCCTTTCGCGCGCATATGTTCGTGGGGACGTAGCTCAGTTGGGAGAGCGCCTCGTTCGCAACGAGGAGGTCGGCGGTTCGAATCCGCTCGTCTCCACCAGAGACCTCTCGAAACAGAACCAGGCCCGGGGGGGCCTGGTTGGATTCCGGCGGAGACTGGCGAAGCCGGCCTCGCATCTGCTTGGCGAGGATGTCGCAACCCGGAACTGGAGTCCGCTTGGTCCGTCCCGGTCGTCTCCGCCGGCACCATGCTCAGTACCCGCGGAGGCAATCCCCTAGTCGGCGAACCCCCCACGGATTCCAGAGCGGCGGGAGTCTACTCGTAGCGGAGCGCTTCGACGGGGTCCAGCTGCGCGGCGCGCCACGCCGGGTACACGCCGAAGACCACGCCGACGGCGGCCGAGAATGTGAAGGCAAGCGCCACGATCGGGGCGATCGAGGCAACGGTAGGCACGCTCTGGAAGAGACGCACGGAAAGCATCCACGATCCGGTCAGCCCGAGAACCATCCCCAAGAACCCTCCCACCAGGCTGATGGCGACCGCCTCGATGAGAAACTGCGTGAGAATGGTCACCGAGCGCGCACCGATCGCCTTGCGGATGCCGATCTCACGCGTGCGTTCCGTCACGGAGACCAGCATGATGTTCATGATCCCGATGCCGCCGACGACGAGCGAGATCCCGGCGATGCTGGACAGGGCGACGGTGAGGATCCTCAGAATGGCGTCGAGCGAGCCGAGGAGCTGGCTCTGCGTGAGCACGGTGAAATCTTCCTCGCCGCGGTGCTCGTGGAGCAGGATACGCTCGGTCTCTCGCTTCACTCGCGGAACCATCGCCGGATCGGACGCCCGCACGAACAAGAACGTCGCGTAGTTCAAGTTGAAGATCTGCTGGGCGGTCGTAAACGGGATGTAGGCGCGATCATCCAGATCGAACCCGAGGATCGCTCCCTCCGGGGCGAGCACGCCCACGACGTCGAACGCGCGGCCGCTCAGCACGAACCGGCGGCCGATCGCCGCCCGCGGGCTTCGGAACAGCGCCTCGGCCAGCGTCGCCCCGAGCACCGCCACCCGCTTCCGCCGTGTCAGGTCTCCCGCGTTCAAGTAGCGGCCCTCCTGCACACGGAGGGAGCGCACCTCACGGAGGTCGGGCGTCGTCCCGACGATCGTCGTGGTGTACTTCCGGGCGGAGGCGCTGATCTGGATCTGGGTCTGCAGGACGGGGGCCACGCCTGCGACGAGCTCCCCGGCTCGACCGAGGGCCTGGGCGTCCTCGTACGTCAGCGAGAGCCGCCCCTCCTCGGCCGAGCCGAATGACGATCCTTCCTTCGCCTTCCCCGGCAGGACCCAGAGGAGGTCGGGCCCGAGGTTGGCAAACTCGCCGACCACGCTGCTACGCGCGGTCTGGCCGACGGACACGAGCGCGATGACGGCCGCGACGCCAATGATGACGCCGAGCGTGGTCAGGACCGTGCGCAGCCTGTTGCCGCGCAGAGCATCGAGGGCGATGGCGAGGACTTCTCCGCTCCCCAGCACCGTCCGCCATGTCCGCGCCAGGGGGAGCGCGAGGGGGAACGCGCGTCCGTTCCTCCTCGGTGTCAGACGCGGGCTATCGGTTGGCCCTGTTCTCCGCGTCGCTGCGCTCTGAGGGGAGACCTCTTCATCGCCGACTATCAGCCCGTCGCGGAGCGTGACGATCCGCTGGCTGTGCTCGGCGACCTCTCGATCGTGGGTGACCATGATCACGGTCATTCCAGAAGTGTTGAGCGCCTCCACGGCAGCGAGGATCTCTGCGCCGGAGCGGCTGTCGAGATTCCCCGTGGGCTCGTCGGCAAGGAGGATGGCCGGCCGGTTCACCAGCGCCCGGGCGATGGCCGCGCGCTGCTGCTCACCACCGGAGAGTTCGGCCGGCAGATGAGGCAAGCGGTGCGCCAGGCCGACACGTCCGAGCGCAGCCTCGGCCCGCTCCCACCGCTCCGCCCGGGACACACCCGCGTATATCATCGGCATCTCCACGTTCTTCAGCGCGGTCAGCCGGGGGAGCAGATTGAACGTCTGGAAGACGAAGCCGACTTCGCGGTTGCGGACGTCGGCGCGCTCATCGTCGGTCATCCGGCTGACGTCCCGGCCGTTGAGGACGTAGACTCCGCTTGTCGGGCGGTCGAGGCAGCCGATGAGATTCATCAAGGTGGATTTGCCTGAACCCGACGGCCCCATGATGGCGACGAATTCGCCGCGATGCACCGCAAGGCTGACCCCGCGTAGCGCAGGAACGGCCATCGACCCCTGGCGGTAGACTCGCGTCACCTCGCGCAGCTCCAGGACCAGCGTCACGGCACGACCCGCACCGAGACACGCCGCCCCTCCTGCAGGACAGCGGGATCGCCGATCGCGACCAGCTCCCCTTCTTGCACGCCGTTGCGGGCGACGGCAAACTGATCATTGCGCTCGTGGAGATCGACGGAACGGCGGCGCAGGATCCCGTCCTCGATGACAAAGACGTATGCGCCGGCGCCGTTATCACGCTGGAGGGCGTCGAGAGGAACGAGGAGCCCTCCGGTGACGGTTTCCAAGATCAGATCGACGTCGACGCTGGTTCCGGCCCGCATCGCAGCCTCTCCATCAAGGTCGACCCGCACGCGGACAGAGCGGGTGCCGAGACGGACGTCCACCTGCCCGCCGATGCGGCTGACACGGCCCGTCACCACCGTGCTGGGGTACGCATCCGCGGTCGCGCGCGCTCGCTGGCCGAGGCGGACGCGTCCGATGTCCGCCTCATCCACGTCCGCCGCCACCCATCCGGATTCGGTGATCAGTGAGAGGACAGGCAGGTTCGGTGCCACCGGGGCACCGGGATTCAGATAGACGCGGCTGACGGTGCCGTCGAACGGCGCGCGCAGTTCTGCCCGCGCTGCCCTGGCGTGCGCCGACCGGGCCGCCGCCGCGGCCTGCGCCCCATTCGCCGCGGCGGATACGGCGATGAGCTCGGCCTGCCGGATGTTGGCCTGAGCAGCGCGCCAGGCCGCCTCGGCCTGCCGGACCTGCTCCGCGGTCGCCGTCACCGTCTGCTCCGAAGCGCCGGCCCGGAGCGCCTCGCGCCGGGCCACCGCCTGTTCATACTGGGCCTGGGTGGTCTCGAACTGCGCACGGGCGGCGTCGACCTGTACGCCCGCGACCGCCCCCTGGCGGTACAGCTGCTCTTGCAGCGCGAGGTGGCGCCGGGCTTCCTCCATGACGAGCCGCGCCGCCTCCACCGCGGCATCCGCCTGGCGAAGCTCGGGCTCGGTCGGGCCTGCCCGAACACCCGACAGTGTCGCCCGCGCCGCGCGGAACGCGGCCTCAGCCACCGCGGCCTGCAGGCGCGCGGACTCAACGGCAGCCCGAGCGCGAGCCGCATCGCTCCGCGCCGCGGCGGCCGCAGCGTCCGCCTGGTCGGCCGTGGCGCGCACCTCGGAGGCCTCGAGCGAGGCGAGCAGCGTGCCCCGGGTCACACGCGCGCCGTCACTGACGCGGACATCGGCCAGACGTCCAGGGATCTCAAACGCCAGATCGACGCCCCGGGTCTCGAACGTGCCGGTCGCCGCAAGCGTGACCTCGAGGTCGCCCAACCGCACCTGGGCCCCGTCGACGATCGGTCTGGTACGAAAGACGCGGCCGGCGATCACCCCGCCGATCGCGATAGCGGTGATGAGTGCAAGGCCGGTGATGATGACGACGCGTCTTCGCATGACCACCCTATGATACCGCCTCACCTTCTGCGCCGGCAGGGTGGGTGCGTATGACCTCGATCGGCCGCATCCGGGTTCAAGGGTGAGGTCGCGCAGAATGCGAATGTCACGCTTCGGGAGACCGGCGAATATGCGGATCGCAGTCGTTGGGGCAGGCAGCGTCGGAGGCTACTATGGATCGCTCCTCCAGCGGAGCGAACAGGATGTCGTCTTCATCGCCCGCGGCGCGCATCTGGAGGCGATGCGGTCGGAGGGACTCCGTGTCGAATCTGTTCTGGGTCCCCCGGACGTTCAGAAAGTCCTTGCCGCAGGACAACCGGCAGAGGTCGGCCCGGTGGATCTCGTGCTGTTTGCCGTCAAGTCGTATGACACCGCCTCGGCCGCGGCGGCGCTCCAGCCCCTCGTCGGTGCGGAGACGGTCGTCCTTACCCTGCAGAACGGCGTGGACAACGTCGATGTCTTGTCCG
>DATDEG010000030.1:0-10588 GCA_036523465.1 bacterium | reverse complement strand
CAACCGTGTCATCGAGCTTCATCTCCTGCGTCGGAGACCCACCAAACCCTCCGCCGTCTCGATCGATGGACTCGAGATGGAATCGGAGTCGCCGCCCCTCGCGCGACACGGCCAACGCTGCCACGTGGGTGGCAAGGACCTGGCCGCTGGCCGGCGGCATCGGCAGAGCGATGGGGGCGCTCTGAACGACACGGCGCAGCCCCCCTTCCCCATCGATGTGGTACCCGATGTAGCGCTGCCACACTGGCGCATACGTCCCGGTCAGAGGAATCGGCGTCGAGCAGGCGGATTCGAGCGCGCGGCGCTCCCCGTCATCCACCGCGACGTCGAGACAGAAGACGCTCGCAGCTTCAGACGGCCTGGCGGAGGAGAAGACGACCTCCGTGGACGCCGTCCGGCAGGAGGGATCAGGATAGCACACGATCGCAGAGCCGCTCGACTCTCTGATCTCACTTCGCAGGCGCAGGGCGGCGACGCGGGCATTCTGCTGCATGTCGGACGCCCGCTGGGTCGTCTGGGACGCCAGGTTCACACTGATGAACACCCGGTCCGTGATGAAGAGAAAGAGGGCGAGGATGGACGCAACGGCGAGCAGTTCCACCAGGCTCATCCCCTGCTCACCAGCGGCACACCGCAGGACCAGAGGCATGAGAATGCCATGGCAGTCGCCGGATTCCCTCGGCCCGCAGCGATCGCGGATCCCAGTCCTCGCCGTGTGTGTCCACCTCATGGACACACCTCGTCAGAGGGAGCGGGAACCGGAGATCCATACGGGAGAAAGCGGTCCACGCCGCCATCTCCGGTGGTGACCGTCCGCGGCTCGCCCTTGAAACGCCAGACCAGAGTCGAGTACACACGGACCAACAGATCAGGCGTTGCTAGCGCCGGGTTGACCGCGTAGCGCGTCGTCGCGCAGTCCCAATGCCATCGCTGGACGACGACCCGGAGCGTGGTCGAGGTGAGCTGATAGGGCGCCGACTGCGGCAGAGGATAGCTTCCCAGGGCGGCCGGCAGAGTGGGCTCGCCGCCACCGCATGATGCGCCTCCTGAACCAAGGCAGTAGATCTGCTCGTCCGTTCCCGAGGGCCAGGTGGACAACAAGGCGCTCCAGACCGCGTCGTCCTGCGTCGCTAGGTAGTCGTGCAAGGCCTGCAGGTACACCGCCGCAACGGTGAGGTCTTTCGCGTGGCGTCCGGTCGTCAGCGACGTGGGCGCGGCGTCCAGGAATCCACCCGCGGCAGTGGCACCCAGGACGCTCAGAACCCCGACGCAGACCACGGCGAAGATCCCCAGGGCAACCAGCACCTCGATGAGTGAGAAACCGTGAGCTTGCGCGGCCAAAGACACGGAGGGAATGCGCGCATTCATCTATGGGCACCCCGCGTTTTCGATCCGGGCTCGGCCGGTGGCCGGCTGGACCCGGACACAGAGCAGCGCTCCGCCGGCGGACAGCGACACCGTCCCACCCCCGGAGGGCGCTCCCAGAAAGCTCACGCCGGTGAACACTACGGCGCTGGGCACGCCTCCAAAGCGCGCGTACGTGATGCGGACGCGTTGGTGGAGCCGCTCCTCGCGCCTCAGGGATCGGACGCCGCCGGCCTGCACGAACGTGATGTACCGCTGGCCATCCGGGGGGAACTCGATGCCGTACGCGCGGCCCGGGTCCCGCTCTGCCAGCGCCCGCGCCTGGGCCTCACGGATCTCGCCGAGCAGGTGCGTGGCAGCCCCTTGCAGGGTGAGGCGGTCGGCGAGCGGGCGAACCTGCCAGATCGCGGCGACCGTCAGGAGCGTGCCAAGCGCGAGGACGATGAGCAACTCGAGAAGCGCAAACCCATGAGCCCCGGAACGCACACCCACACCCCGCAGTTCGCGGTGATGCCTCGAATTGTGCCGCGCGAGGGTACGTGCCGCTATGCCTCCTGTGGGTCAGCCGTGAGGAGCGGTCCCCGAAAGACGACGCAGCCGGGACAGTGTCCCGGCCGCGCGCAGCAACGTGAAACCGACCAGAACTACCTGAGCGGGAGCGGCGGAGCCATTCCGGACAGGCGGCTCATCATCACCACTCCCTTCTCCAACTCTCCGGCTGTGACGTAGGCGTCCCACAGCGCCAGCATCGACGCCAGCGTGGGACGCAGGCTCACCGAGCGCTCCAGCGACTGGATCGCCTGGGCTGCTGCTCCCGACGCCCAGGGGGACAGCCCGGCCCGATGCTGCCTGGCTACATGCAGATAGGCCACGCCGAGCCAGTAGTGCGCGGTCGCATCATTGGCATTGGCCGATGCAGCCGCCGCGTAGGGAGCCACGGCCGCCCGGAACTCGGCTTCGGTGTAGAACTGCAGGGCGTTGAAGGGCTGGACGGCCTGCGCCGACGCCGCCGTTGCCGACAGACCGACGAGTACCAAGACGAACGCTAGGGTGCGCATCATCGGTCTCCTTGGCTAGTCACGCATGATCTGCGGCGTGATGAGGAAGATGACTTCGCTCTCCCCCGTCGTGGTCGAGGTGAACCGGAAGAGCTCACCGATGACCGGGATGTCCCCGAGCAGCGGGACCTTTAGTATCGTCTTGCGCTCCTCCTGGCTGATCAGGCCGCCGATGACGATCGTCTGTCCGTCCGGCACCGTCAGCGTCGTGTCAACCGACCGCGTGCCGACCCGAGGCGCCTGAGCGCCGCCAGGACCGCTCACGATCTCCACCACGCGGCTCACCTCGGGTTTGAGGTTCACCGTCATGAGGTTGTTGGTGTTCACCCGCGGCGTGACTTCAAGCTTCACGCCGACATCCTGGAACGTCGTGGTCGTCGTCGTCACGCCCGCCTGCGTGGTCACCGTGAAGATCGGCACCTTGTCGCCAACGAGGATCGTGGCCTTGTTGCCGTCTAGTGTCGCAATCCGGGGTGCGCTGAGTATTCTCGCCTTCGACTCCGTGACCAAGGCCCGCAGACGGAACAGCAGGAGCTGGTTGTCAAAGAGGCTCAGGCTGATCCGGTTCTGCGCGCTGTCGATGACGAAGCCGGCAAACGGGCCGGCGTTCCCGGTCAAGGGATCGATGCCGGTGAGCCCACTGAACAACCCCAGGTCCTTCAGCACCGTTGACGAGATGTCCACCGCATGGACCTGGATCACGACCTGCGGAATCTTGATATCGAGCGTGGCCAGCACCTTCCGTACTTCGTCCTGCTGCAAGGACGTACCGGTCACGAGTAAGGCGTTCGTGCGGGGATCGAATGCCACGCGGATCCCCGGCACGGCCGCGGCCAGCGCGGCGCGGATCTGGTTCGGATCGCCAAACGACAGCCGGTAGGCGATCGTCTCGGGCACCTCGGGCGGCGGCGCCAACTTCTCCGCCGACGAGACGATGATGTTCTTCCCGAGCCGCCTGAATGCCAGGTTGTTGGCCTCGAGGATGAACCGTAACGCTTCCTCGCAGGTCACGCTCACCAACCGCAGCGTGATGGTCCCCTGGACGGAGCCGTCCGTAACGATGTTGAATTGGCACAACTTTGCCAGGGCGGCGAGGACGTCAGACAGGGCGGTGCCGCGGAACTCGAGCAACTGGATGATCTCTGGGGCGGCCGGCTGCCCGGGCTGCTGGGCCACCTTCGCCACTCCCGTGCCCGTAGGAACCGCGGCGGTCTGCTGCGGAACCCCCGCGGATGCCGGGGCCGTGGGCACGTTTACGACGAGCACGTTCGGGCTCGTCTGCTGGAGATCGACCGTAATCGGGCGAACAAGGTCGATCACGACGCGCGCGATGGGCGGAGAGTCCTGGAACTGGCCTGTCCGCACCGCTAGGACAGCGTCCTTGCCCACGTTGATCGTGGTCTGGGCGCTCGGATCAAGCACCGCATCGAGCAGGTCGACGACCACCCGCGGGTTCGGCGGCGGGGCCAACTCCGACATGTGGTAGAGGATCCGGCCGGTCGCCACGATACCGATGACCGTCTTCCCGGCGAACTGCTTGACAGTGACCTGCGTGACGCGGCTGGTGGCTCCCTGCGCCGGTGTCGTCCCCAGCGTGGGGATGGCCACAAGGGCTATCAGTACCGCGGCGATGATGAGATGGAGAAAAGTCCGTGCGTGCCGCATCTGAGCTATCCACCTCCCATCGTCACGTCAAACCGCTGACCCGCTCGTTCGAACGTGACGGTCCGCCGATTGGCGTCGATCTTAACCACGCGTAGGTCGCCGGCTGATTCGCCTTCGAACAGAATCTCCGTACGGCCTCCGATGCTGACGATGACGACTTTGGCTTGATCGCTGACGATGCCGCTGACGTTGATGCCGGCTGACGGCGCGGGCGGTGACGGCGCAGGTGCCGGAGCCGGTGTGCCGGGCGCGCCCGGCAGCGGCGGCGGCGGCAACGGCGATCCAGGCGTCGGGAATGGCGGCGGCGGCAGCGGGCTCGCGGGAGCAGGCGGCTTAGATGGTGACGCCGATGCGGGGACCACGAGCGGGACGAAGGGGTCGGTCCGGCCCATCGGTCCGGGCGGGACGACCGCCGCCGAAGCCGCAGGCGCCGGGGCTGCCGACTCCGCCGTGGGCGCAGGCGCAGGCACCGGGCCCGCCGCGGGCGGGGCAGCGGGCGGCTGCTGCTGGCCTGTAGGAGCGCCCCCCCCACCGCCCGTGAACTGCCCATACAACATGTAGGCGGCGAGGGCGATGAACAGGACGGCGATCCCATATCCCGCCGCCGGGTTCTTCTGCAGGAATTCTCGCGCGCGGCCCATTTATGGTGCCTCCTTAGGAAGCACGTAGGTCTCCGTGTCGGTCTGCACGCTCAGGTCCGGGAGCTTGACGGGCGCCATGCTGACCCGCGTGACTGCGATCAGCCGCGGAAAATCCTTGAGCGCGGCCATCAGCGAGACGAACTCGTTGTAGGTGGCCGCGAACTGCATGTTGATGGGGAACCGGTAGTACTCGGGTCTCCCCTGTGCCGGCTGCGCCGGCGCTGCGGGCTGGGTGCCGGCTGCCGGCTGCGCGGCCTGCCCCTGCGCCGCGACGGCTTCGAGCGCTCCCGGCCGGAGGGCCTGCAGGTCTACGTGCTGTCCGTTCACCAGCCGCTCCATCTGAACCAGGAGGGCCGGGACCTCCTTCTCCGTGGGGAGCTTCGCTTCGATGGTCGAGATGAACGTCTTCAGCTCCGCGTACCGAGCCTCCAACTGCTCGGTCTGCGCCGCGACCCGCTGCATCTGGTCGAGCCGCGCCTGCCGGGTATCGCGCTCAGCGGTGAGCTGGTTGTATTCGGCCATCCGCGGTGTGTAGATGAGGTAGTAGAACCCCAGCAGGACGATGATAATGAATCCGACGAGGATCAGAACCTGTTCGCGGCGGCTCATCGGCTGCTTGCCTCCGTGCGCTTCGACGTCAGGCGAGAGGTCACCGAGAACGTCACCGTCGGCCGTGTGCCGATCGCCTGCTTCTGGCTCGAGACGAGATCGGTCCCCTCGAACATCTGCGACGATTCCAGGTTGACCATGAATCGGGCGATGGCCGTGTAGGTCAGCCCGAACCCGTTGAAGACGAGGTTCCCGTCCTGGGCCGCTGAAACAGACGTGAGCCAGACGTCGCGCGGGATGATCACGCGGAGCTCCAAAAGGACCTGATCCCAGGGGATCCGCGCGGCCTCCAGGCGCTTCAACATCTGCTCTTTGCGCTCGGCCGCTTCAATGAGCTTCTTCAACTCCTCAACTCGCGCCACCTTAGGCTCCAGCTCGGTGATCGCAGCGTTGATCGTCGTGATCTCTTCCCGGACCGCCGTGTTGCGGGCATTCAACCCCAGCGTTGCGACGATGGCGGCTGCGACCAACAGGACCGCGACCACCACCCCGACGCGGAGCGGGGCCGGGGTCGGGGCCCGAAGGCGTTCGCGAGGAAGAAGGTTGATCCGGATCATGTCTCTGCCGCCCCCCTCATCGCCAGGCCGACGGCTGCCGCCATCGACGGCCCCACCTGGCGCCGATTCTCCGCGTTCATTACCGACTCTGGAAGCGAGCAGACGGCGAATGGATCGCCCACGACCGTCTCGATACCGAGCTCCAGTGACAGGAAGCGGTCGAGGTTGCCCAGCCGGGCGGTTCCCCCGCTCAAGATGACCCGGCCGATGCGGCTCTCGCGCCAGCGGGTCTGGAAGTAGTCCAGGGACCGGCGGAGCTCCGTGGCCAGGTCGGTAAGGATGGGGAGCATCGCTTCGTGGATGCTGAGCACGGCCTGGTCGTCTGGCAGCGGCTCCCCTTCGAGGAGGACCCGCCCCTTCTCTTTCTTCAGCTCCTCCGCCATCGAGAACTCGACGTCGAGCCTCGACGCGACGGCGCGGGTGAGGTTGTTCCCTCCGATGTTCACGTTGCGGGTGAGCCGGAGCCGATCGCGCTCCGTGACGAGGATATCGGTCGTCTCGGCGCCGAGTCCGACGAACACCGCGGCCGGCGGCCCGCCGTCGGCGTGCGACTGCGCCTCGAGGGCGCGCATCGTGGCGAACGATTCGACGTCGAGGACAAACGGCTGCAATCCGGCGCCCCGGACCGCGTCGAGGTGCTTGTCCACGACTTCCTGGCGCGCGGCGACAAGAAGGACTTCCACCTTGGGCTGTCCGTCCTCGACGAGCTCGCCGAGGACGTCGAAGTCCATGCTCACGTCGCGCACGCTGTAGGGGAGGTACCGGCCGGCCTCGAACCGCACGGCCTGCTGCAGGTCGGGCTTGGCCATCTTGGGCATCTTAAGCTCGCGGACGATGACCGCCTGCCCGCCGACGGCGGAGACGACTCGGCCGCGGCGGACGCCGGCGGAAGATACGACACGCCTGATGGCGTCGCTGAGGATGTGAGGCTCGGTGACGCCGCCCTCGCGCACCGCGCCCGGCGGCGTGACCCCCGATCCCGCGTGCAAGACGCGGAAGCTCCCGCCGTTCGGCTCGAGCTCGACGATCTTGATCGCCTGCGAGCCGATGTCAAGCCCGATGAAAGAACGGGATCCGAATAACCCCATGCGCAGACCGCCTCCCCGCTTTGCGCCGTCTTCCGATTACCCTACCCGCGAGGTCTACCCCTTAAGTCTCTCCATCGTGCTCGCCCTACCGTTCCCACCAGGCCTTCCGGACCACGGTCACAGCACCGAGCGGCGCACTGCCAGGGGAAGTACCCCCTTCGACTGTCAAGCTCCCGTTCGTTTCGACGGTGCCGCGCGTGATGAGCCCGCCGTGGATGCAGACGTTCCCGTTGATGCGCTCGACGATTCCGTTAACGAACACCGTCCCAAACCACTCGAACTTCGAGTTCGCCCTCAAGTTGCCGTCGATCAAAATGGTCCCATGACCGCCATTACCGGGATTAGGAGGAATGCATGTAGTCGTCGAGATTGGGAGGCCGACTCCCCCGAACCAATAGTCACCATTGTCCAGCCAGACAACCGCGTAGTCGCTCTGGTTCCCCGGACAGGTCATGTCGGGCGTACCGTTGCCGTCGGAGTCGCTTGCAAAGCATCCCAACCTGAGGGTGTTGCCCGGAGCACTATTGTTCCTAAGGTCTGCCCCGCCCGTCAGGTACCGATTCGCGGCCTCGAGCTCGGAGGCGTTGAGGCTGGCTTCCATGGCGGCGAAGTCTGGAAAGGGCGGAACTGCCCCGTACTGGGGCTCGGTGAGAAGGTTGTGGCCGCCAAGCTGCTCCGCGCTCGTGCGCTTCCGGTACGCGCCCACGCAGCACGTCGTCGGCGTACCGTCATCAGCCGGGTTATTGTCGAGGATGAAGTACCGATCGAACCAGTCCTCGTAGACGACCGTCTTGAACCAGGCGCTCTTCTGGCCTGGGGGCGAAGCGGTCGAGTCGTCATCAAATGTCTCTCGGACCCACGTGTAGGCAAGATTGTCAGAATCACATCCATAAAGGGGCTGGGTTGATAGGATCGTTCCCGAATTATCTTGCTTCCGATCGCTCGCCTGCCAACCGCCGATCCCGCCAACGGTCCCTCCCGGCGCACCGCCTGGACAAGCGAAGTTGAGCAGGGTCTCTATAGGCGCATTCCTCCGCGTGTCCGAGCAGGAGTCGAGTGCAGGATCGCTACAGCCGCTGGTGTTTATCACTGCGGCGATTGTCTGACCTCTCCGCATTGTTCTTCGTGTCCCGGGATACCACTTATCGACCTCATCGGCATCACCCGGGCTAGAAGCGCACGGCCTCACGTAGCACCAGTTGGTGTTGTTGGGATTGATTCCCCGAACACCCCATCCCGCATACGTGTACGAGATGAGATCGCAGTTCGCGGGGAGCGGGGCCGAGGAGCAAAGGGGGAACCGCTTGTACTTGACGAATGTCCAGGAATAGAGATCTCCCGCGGTCACGTCGACGGAGCCCTGCGTCGCCAAACTGTAGCCGAACACGATGTTGGGTGGCAGCATATTGCTGATCGTGAACACGAGGTAGCTCAACCGCCGTGTGGCCCTCCCCACGGTCGCCTCCGCACGCATCTCCTGGAACGACGAACTGGCCCCCGGCGCGCCGACCCCCTGAAGCGTGACGTGCGCAGTACCCGCTCCGACCGACGCGGTGAACCCAGGAATTATCGTGTGCCCGCCCTGCATGCGTCGCACGCCTTCATCCAGCGCAGACTGGGCGAGCTCCAGAGCACGGACACTGTCCCGGTGGAATGCGGAGATGGTCACCTCGTTGCGCGCCACGGCCAGCATCGCGGAGATCAGGATGAGCATCAAGACCATGGCCAGGAGCACGGTAATCAAGGCAACCCCGCGCTCGCCTCGATGGTCAATCATTTCGGATCCATGCCTCCCCGTTGAGTAGGATCTCCTGCGGTGGCACTCCGCCTTGCGCTGCGCGCTGCCCCCGGCCTTTCAGCGTCACAAGGAACCGGTTCCGGCTCCCCTGGGGAACAACTGACACTTGGAAGTCCTGGATGCAAGATGCTACCACAGCGTCGAGGCCCACTGCCCCAGGATTCGACGGATTCGCGGGCAAGGCCGGAGTCGTCGGCGCGGTCAGATCGATCACGTAGCGATGCAGCTCATAGGGTCCGCAGGCCGTCGCCCCGCCGGTCGCGACCAGACGGTAGCCGATGATCCGCTGCCACACCGGGGTGTAGTCCTGGACACCGGCCACGGGCGGCCCCCCGTAGTAGTCGCATCCGGCATTGTAGAAACGGTCGGTGTTTCCTGGAACGCTGACGCAGAAGATTCTCGAATCCTCGAGGGCGCTCCCGGAACGCGCCGATCGGAACGCCACCGCGCCGGTCGCACCCCCACCGCATCCTCCCGGAGTGCAGACGATCTGACTGGCCCGCCCTTCGCGGACCTCCCGGGTCAACCGCTCGAGCGCGATCCGTGCGTTCTGATCGACGTCGGCGGTGAGTTCTGCCTGCTGCGTGCTGCGGTGCGCGCCGATGAACACGCTGTCGATAGCTAGGAAAAGAAGTGCAAAGATCCCAGCGGCAACGATGAGCTCGATCAAAGAAACCCCGTGTTGATCCGCGAGCAGTCGTAGCCGTCTCATGGTGGGAGAATCCTTTCCACGGTCAAGGGACGGCGGGCGATTCCCCCCAGGCTCCAGGTCAGGGTGGAACGCATAAGAACGAGGCAGTCTACGGCCGTCGCCGGATTGCAGTTTTGGGCCGTGTACTGCCCGGGAGTTCCCCCATCCCATGTCAAGGTCACGAATGCCACGACGAGGGTATCCCAATCAAGCTGGTAGGGCACCGCCGACGGGAGGCTGAAGCCCAGCGGTCCGGAACCGCTGGCCGGAGTGAATGTCCCTCCGTCGGTCGCCGGGTTGACCGTGCCGGCCCCTCTCGCCGCGGCGAATTCGTGCAGTGCCTGGAGGTAGACTCCCGCCGCGGTGATGTCCTTTGAGGAGCGCGCAGTGAACAGTCCTGTGGGGATGGTCTCAAGAAAACCGCTGGTCGTCGCCCCGACGAATCCGAGCGCACCAATCACGACGATCGCAAAGACTGCGATCGCGATGAGAATCTCAATGATCGTGAACCCGCGCTCGCCTTTCTTCATGGACAGACGCCCGCCCGGTCAGTGCTAACCCGCCCTGTCCCAGCTGCGACGACGACCCGCAACGGCGTCCGCGCTCGATTGCACAACAGCACGGCTCGGTCACCTTGGTCCGGATATCCTAGGGGTCGGAATCTGAGGCAATGACTGGTCGACGCGCCCCACGGGGCGCCGTACGAACTGCACAGCGGGAATGTTGTCCCGCCGCCATCCATCCGTACCTGGATCGGCCAATTGGGTGCAGCGACCAGACGGATCTGGGTCCACGGGATATTTGCCGCGGACGATTGCGACGCCGCGATGGTGGCCAGCACAGTCGATCCTTGCCTGACCGATATCGTGCAGCAGGAATTCGGCGTTGGAGTCTCCGCCTCAAGGATCCACTGATACGTCACGGCGTTCGCCTGGCAGACCCCCCCGACCCATGTCCGCGTGGTAGAGCAGGTCTTGGCGGTGGTGCCGTCGAGGATGAACGTATCGGACCGCAGCACACCGTTATCGATCCCGACCACGGTGACGCTCCGCGTGTCCGAACTACCTGTACTGATCACGTTGATGGCGCCGTTGGCCGCGACCCCCGGCCTAAAAA
>DATDEG010000029.1:0-7862 GCA_036523465.1 bacterium | reverse complement strand
CGCGGAAGGCCTCGTAGATCGCCGCGGCCTGGCTCTCCGGGGCGAGCACGCCGTCCCAGGCGCGGAGCTCGGCGAGCAGCGATGCGTCCGGTTCTTCTGTGACCTGCACACCCTGCAGCGAGCGGATGATGGCCTGGGCCGGAAGCGATGTGGTGTCGAGCTGCATGTCGGCCACGACTTCCGGGCTCACCTTCGGCTGCGCGGTGAGCATCGCCTCGATCCGCTGCGCCCGGAACCCCGGATCCCACTCCGCGGCGATGAAGTGTTGGTACCCGTCGGGAATGATGCGGTTGTTCGCCGTGACGATGTACCCACGCTCGGGATTGAATGAGGAGGGCAGCTCGTCGAAGGGGATCTCGCCGACCCACTCGTACTCGCCGGTCCAGCCCGGAACGGGGAGGAGGCCGTCGCCCTTCGCACGCACCGGAATGCGACCCGGCAGCTGATAGCCGATGTTGCCATCCCCATCCGCGTAGACGAAGTTCTGCGCCGGCACGGTCCAGAGCTTGAGGGCCTCGCGGAACTCGCTCCAGTTCCGCGCCTCATCGAGACGCAGCACCGAGCCGAGGATCGTCCCCGGTTCGAGGGCCGTCCAGCGGAGGGCGACGAATGCATCCAGCCCATCGACGACGCCGTTGAGGATCGGGCCGTGGCGCGTGATGCGGACCGGGAGGAGCACCGGCTCGCGCCGGCCCTTCACGCTGATGGACTCCTCAACCACCGTCGCCTGTTCCCACTGTCCCTTGAACTCGTACCGCGTCGGATCGTCGGGATCGAACCGCTCCAGGTAGAGATCCTGCACGTCGGGGCCGGCGTTTGTCACCCCCCAGGCGATGTGCGCGTTGTGGCCGATGATGACGCCGGGCGCACCGGCAAACGTGGCGCCGGCGGCGTGGAACCGTTCGCTGGAGAGATCCATCTCGTACCAGATCGACGGCATCGCCGCCTGAAGGTGCGGGTCATTCGCCAGGATCGGCGTTCCCGTCGTCGTCCGCGAGCCGGCGATGACCCAGTTGTTGCTGCCGGTCCCGTCTCGCGCCGGCGCGTGGGCGACGAGGCGGAGCGCGACGGCGGAGCGGAACGGCCGGTAGTCGGCGCCGGCTGGGACGATCACCGGCATCCCCGCAGGATACGCCGGCATGAGCCGCTCCATCCCGGCCTCCCCGAACCGGCTCACGAGATGGGCGCGCAGGATCTCCGAGTCCCAGTTGCCGCTGAGTGTCCAGGCCATGAGCTTGCCGAAGGCCACGGAATCGACCGGGGACCACGGCTCGGGGACATAGCGCAGGAGCGCGAACTCCAGCGGGAGCCGTCCACGCCGCGAGGTGATGTACGCGTTCACGCCGTCCGCGTAGGCCTGGAGCACGCGTGTCATCTCGTCCCCGAGCTGCGCGGCCTCGGCTTCGGCAGCGCGGCGCAGACCGACGGTGCGCAGGAAACGGTCGGTATCGAGCGTGACCGGCCCGAAGATCTCGGAGAGCCGCCCGCTCGCCGCCCGCCGGTTGAACTCCATCTGCCAGAGGCGGTCCTGGGCGTGGACGAAGCCCTGCGCGAAGAACAGATCGAGATCGTCCTGCGCGTAGATGTGCGGGATCCCCCACCGATCGCGCATGACCTCGACCGTCCCGTGCAATCCTTCGAGCGCGATGCGGCCCGACGTCTGAGGGAAGGCGCGGCGGACGGCGTACACGCCGAGCCCCGTAGCGAGGCCCGCGGCCGCGAGGAGCACGGCGATGAGCAGCAGGACGAAGATCCGGAGGACGCGACTGATGTTGCCTCAGTTCGCAGCCCGTCGGATTCGTCCTGCTGTTGGTTCAGCGCCTGCCCAGGTCGATCTCGATCGATTGGATGCCGGCCTCGCCCAGCCGCCTGCTGACGACGAGCACGTCTACCGATACCGGCTGGCCGGCGCGGTCGAGATTGATGATCACACCCGGGGCGACTTCCCGGCTCTGCACCACTTCGCCCGCCGTGACGAAGAGGCTCAGCGAGTCGGACTGGGGATCATATCCGATCCGGATCACGTCAGGGCTTCGGATCCAGCTTGAAGCCGCTTGGGATGTTCGTCTGGAAGGCCGCGTCCTGCGCCACGACAAACAACGCGAGGAACCGGCCCTGCCCCGCGCCGCCGATGTAGCGACCCTGCAGCGGGGTATCGCCCGGCATTATGGCTAGGTCGCCCTGGAGCATCATCGACAACTTTCCCTCGGTTTGCAGCACGATGGGACCGTCGAGGATGTAGACGGCCTCCGGCCCAGGATGCGTGTGCACGGGGGTCTGCGCGAACGGAGCGAGGACGACGACATTTGCGCGGGCCATCTGAGGACCTTGACGGTATCCGGCGAGCGGACCGGTCCGCTTTGCCTTCGCTACGGCAACGTCGCCCCAATTCGCTTCCTCCGGCGCGAGCTGCGCTGCGACGATGCGGCTCTCCGGCTGCCCGCCCGACAGGTGCGTATGGACGACCCCCGCCGGGATGCCGAGGGCCTTGCCTTCAGGGATCGTGATCGTCTCCGCCCCGATCCGTACCACGGCATCGCCCTTGCGGGCATAGACAAACTCCAGTCCGTGCCGGTGCGTGACCCGCTGGGATCGGCCGATCAGCACCTCCTGCGTTGCCCAGTACGCTCCCGCCGGGGGAGTGATGTCTTTGAGGTCGGCCGGAAGCGTCTGAGCACCGGCGGGGATCACCGCAACCAGGACAAGCAGCCCCAGGATCAGCTTCCCCAAGAGGCTGTGCATACGCCCACCTCCCGATGAATTTCCACCCATCATGGGCGTGGGGCATTACAGGGGCGTTACATCGGGGAGGGGGGCGAGGGCATCGTGAACGTCCGGCGCAGCCGCATGGTCTCTTCGGACACGGGGACGTCAAGCTCGGCCAGCGCGGCGCGGCAGGCGTCGAAGGCTCTCGC
The DNA here is from genome assembly GCA_036523465.1 of bacterium. Taxonomy (GTDB): domain Bacteria; phylum Sysuimicrobiota; class Sysuimicrobiia; order Sysuimicrobiales; family Kaftiobacteriaceae; genus Kaftiobacterium. Next base: position 4,947 of record DATDEG010000029.1, on the reverse strand, counting down.
CGCCTCTCCGGCGCGGCCGAGGGCCAAGTAACATCGCATCAAACCTCGGTAGGCATGCTCGGCTGCGGGATTCCGGGAACAGACCTGCTTCCATTTCTCCAACGCCTGCTCCCACGCGGCCTCCGCTTCGTCCAGCTCGGCCAGAGAAGTCAGGACGCCGAGGTATTCTTCCAGCAGCCGGTCGCGCTCGAGGGCCGCCCATTCCTCATACGGGCTGTCAGCCAGCAGATCGCCGGCATAGAGCCCGGCCGCGCGCTGCAGTGCAGCCCGACGGCTTCCCTCCGGAGCCTGCCGCGCGTCGCGAACGGCCTGCCGAAATGCATCGATGTCGAGGTATATCAGATCCCGCGCGAGTGCCACGGAGCCCCCATATGTTACGAGCAGCGTGGAGGGTTGGCCGGGCCGGCGATCTGGTTCTAGTACCCTGCGCAAGGATGAGAGTGCCACGCGGAGTTGATTGGCGGCTTCTGGCGCCCCAAGGTCGGGCCACAGCGCTTCCATGATCTGCTCCCGATGCACGGGACGATGGGTCACGGCCAGGTACTGTAAGAGTCTCCGGGAAGAGGCGCGCAGCCAGCCGGTGGGCGGGATCGGCTTGCCGTTGCGCCTGACCTCGAGTCGTCCCAGGCAGTCGATTTCGACCTGGTGCGGTTCCCCGGTCCGGGTGTGTTCAAGCGCTACCGCGATCCGAGCATCCACCGTGAGATCGTTCCGGCGTAGAGCGAGAACCGAGGGGCTGTCAGCGGCGACGAAGGCCAGTCCCTCGTCGGGCAACTCCCGCAGCGCGTTCGTTACTGACTCGTGCAAGTCGCTGCGTCCGAGTCGCTCGGCGTGAAGAAGGGCCAGCGCCCGGAGATGTGGGACTCCGAACCCTTCGAACAGGGCCGCAGCCGTCAGGCACTCCTCAGTGGACCCTGTGATCTGTCCCAGGGCGAGCCGTGCTTCGCCCTCTCGGTAGGGGCCCACGAGAGTGGACTCACGCAGGGCCTGCTCGGCCAGGCGCCGCGCACCGTCCGGGTCGGTGCGCGCCAGCACGTAGCTCAGCTCGACGTAGAGGTGGCGCATCGCGAATCCGAGACGCGCCCAGGATGTACCGGGTTGTAGCACCGCCCGCAGCAGTCGCTCCGCCTCTTCGTCTTCTCCCCGGCGGTGGGCGGCGCGAGCTCGGAGCGCGTTCAGTTCGAGACGCAGCACGCGACAGGGGACCGACGCTTCAAGGAGCGCGGCCCTGGAGACGTGTGCGGCGGCGGACGTGACTTCCCCGATCGCGTCCAGGACCATCGCGAGAGAGGTGTGCACGTGGGCCTCTTCATGCGCCCAGTTTGACCACTGAAGTCGTTCCAGGAGGTGTTCCAGCAGCCGGGTGGCCTCGCCGAATCGCCCGCCAAAAGTCTGGGCCAACGCGACGTACCGCCCGACATCGATCTCCGTAGCGAGGTCGCCGCTTTCCCGCATCGCCTGGACGGCATCCTGATACAGCCGTTCCCCTTCCGAGCGGCGGCCCCTGATGAACGCCTCCCGCCCCCCGATCTCAAGGATTCGTGCGCGGCTCTTGGCTGTGAATTGATCGAGCCTCGGCAGGATGTCAGCTAATGCCGCGGTCATGGCCACAGGGTCCATCAGGATGGCGTTCCGCCCAAAGTACCAGAAGGCCAGCGCCTCCGCTTCCCGATCGCCGCTCTCCCGCAATATCCGCCAGCCTTCGCGGGCGGACTGCAGTGCTTCGTGGTCGTTCCGCTCGATGGTCGAGGCCATGGCCTGGACAAGATACAGCCGTGGATGCGCGTGCCAGGAATCCCTGGGGATGCGGTCAAGCCAGCGACGGATGGTCGTGATCTGCCCCTTGGCGATCATGTCCAGGCCGTCGGTGGCGAGCAGGCGTGCCACCTCGCTCATCGCCCCAGCCGCCGCGTAGAGCTCGATCGCCGGATGGAGTTCACGCCGCTCCTCCCACATCCGGCCGGCGCGCATGGCGGCGCCCTGCATCTCCTCCCGATTCTCCTCCGCCGCGACCCGCTGGAGGAACTCCTGGAAGAGGTGGTGGTAGCGGTACCAGTTCCGGTCGGCGTCGAGCGGGATGATGAACAGATGGCTGCGCTCGAGGTGATCGATGAGGCGTTGCGAGCCGGTCTGGCCGAGGAGTTCGTCGGCAAACTCCGCGGAGAACCTGGGAAGTACGGAGGTCCAGAGGAGGAATCTGCGGACCTCTTGGGGCTGGCGTCCTAACGCTTCCTGCGCCAGATACTCGTAGATGACCCGGCTCGACCCCGAAACGGCTGCAAGACTCTGGGTGGCCGCCGCCGGGCCTTGCGCCGCCGCAGCATGGAGGGCGAGCGTGATCCCTGCCGCCCACCCTTCCGTCTTGGCCGCGAGAAGGTGGAGTGAGGCATCACTAAACGGGAACCCGTGGAGTTCGACGAGCAGTGCTTTGATCTCCTGGGCGGTGAACCGCAGATCGTCGGCGCCGATCTCTGCCAACAATCCCTGGGCCCTCCACCGCGCCAGGGGGAGATCCGGTCGTACCCGGCTCAGGAGGGCCAGGTGCGCGCGGGATGGAGTGTCTTCGACAACCTGTGCCATCCCCGCGGAGACTCCCGTCTCGTCGAGCAGATGGTAGTCGTCGAGGATGATACAGAGCTCGTCGCCGAGTGCATCCATCACGCCGGCAACCACCGGTGGAACAGCCGCCCAGTCGGTTACGACGGCGAGCGTACGTGTCGCCGATCGGTACACTCCTGGAGGGATGAAGGGGCGCGTCCCTTCGAGCAGCGCGGCTGCGAAGACACCGGGATCGTTGTCGCTCGCGTCGATCCGAACCCACACGGCGGGCCGGTGTGTCTCGGCGAGCCATCCCGCCGCCAGCGTGCTCTTGCCGAATCCGGCATCGCCGGTAATCAGTGTGACGCGGTGCCGCAGGGCATCCTCTAACCGCGCGTAGAGCCGCGGACGATGCAGCGTCGGCTCGCGCAGCGGCGGCCGAACGAGCTTGGCTGAGGGAGGTCGCCGGATCCTGGCCATGCCCCGCCTCCGGTGGTCTGTTCTCTTGGCGAAGGCTCTCTGAAGTCCTGGCTGACGACCCCCGGCGACCGACGGTGTTGGGTGGTAGACTCGAAACGATGCTCGAGCAGCGCATCCAACAGCAGGGCAGGATCCTCCGCGCGCCTCAGGTCCGCGCCGCCATCGTCTCCGTCGCAGCCGGAGTGGCCATCCTCGTCTTCAAATTCGCGGCCTACCTCGTGACCGGGTCTGTCGCCATCTTTTCCGACGCCGCGGAGTCCGTCGTCAACGTCGTTGCCGCCAACGTCGCCCTGATCAGCCTGGTCGTTGCCACCGCGCCTCCCGACGAGGGGCACCAGTACGGCCACGGCAAGGCGGAGTACATCAGCAGCGCCACCGAGGGCGGCCTCATCGTGCTCGCGGGCGTGTGGGTCCTCGTCACGGCGATCATGAGGTTCATCCGGCCGGTCCCGCTGCAGCATCTCGACTGGGGCCTGCTCGTCCTCGTCGTGGCCACCGTCGCGAACTTGCTCACCGCCCGCTTTCTCCTCCGCGTCTCCCGCGACGCGGATTCGATCGCCCTCGAGGCCGACGCGCGGCACCTGCTCGCCGATGTGCTGACATCCGTCGGCGTGCTGGCCGGACTGGCTCTCGCCTGGCTGACCGGCTTGAGCTGGATCGACGCCGCCGTCGCAGCCATCGTCGCGGCGCACATCGTCCGGATGGGCGCCGGCGTCTACTCGCGTGGGCTCCGTGGCCTCATGGACACGAGCCTGCCGGCCGCGGAGGAGGCGGCGATCCGGACCATCCTCGACGCACACCGGAATGAGATCGTCGAATACCATGCCCTGCGGGCCCGCAAATCTGGATCCGCACGGTTCATCGATCTGCACCTGGTCCTGCACAAGATCCTGACCGTGGGGCAGGCGCACGCCCTGTGTGATGATCTGGAAGAGCATATCGAAGCCGCGCTCCCTGGCAGCGACATCACCATCCACGTCGAGCCCTGCGGGCCCAATTGTCCCCGCTGCGGCCTGCTCGCGGAGGGGGGTGTGCGCGTGCATCCCCCCGCGGCTCGCAGGGACTAGGAGGCGCCCTCGCAGCAGAAATCGAGCCCCCGCCGGATTGTCCGCTCCCTGTGCCAGCTTGACGCAAACTGGACCATTGATGTACGATTTAGCCCAGGCTAATTTAGTCTGGGCTAAATCATCTCGCGAGGTATCCTCTTCATGCGCATCGCACGTCGTGAATTTCTGACAAAAGCCGGGGCGGCGTTGGTGGCAGGATTGACGCTGGGGCGAGCCGGTGCGCTTCCGGCGGCCGCGTCGACCGCGATGTCACCACCCCACGCTCCGTCGCACGCCAGCAACATGACCGTCGGAGAGGTCGATCTCAAGCGGCTCGGTTTCGACCCATCCCGCTACCTGCGGTCGTTCGACCGGGGGCGCGTCTCGAAGTTGCCCAGCGGGCGTACGGTGCGGGACTACACGATCGTCGCCTCCGAGCGCGACCTCGAGATCGCTCCGGGCGTCTTCTTTCCGGCCTGGGTGTTCAACGGGTCGGTGCCCGGCCCGACGCTCCGGGCGCGGGAAGGCGACCTCCTTCGCGTCAAGCTCATCAACGCGAGCCAGCACCCGCACACCCTCCATTTCCACGGCATCCACAAGGCGGAGATGGACGGCATTCCGGGTATCGGCCGCGGGGATATCCTTCCAGGCGAATCCTTCACCTACGAGTTCGACGCGATTCCGTTCGGGCTGCATCTCTACCACTGCCACTCCCTGCCGTTGAAGCGGCACATCCACAAGGGACTCTACGGGACGTTCATCATCGACCCCAAGCAGGGCCGGCCGCCCGCTCAGGAGCTCGTCATGATGATGAATGCCTTCGACACGAACTTCGACAATGACAACGAAGTCTACGCCGTCAATTCCGTCGCCTTTCATTACG
>DATDEG010000028.1:0-7043 GCA_036523465.1 bacterium | reverse complement strand
GCACCACGGCGCCGTCGCTCAGGGACTTGTCCAGATCGAGGACCAGCTCCGGATCGAACTCCTGCTTGAAGCCCAACCCGCTGCACGTCGGACACGCCCCGTACGGACTGTTGAAGGAGAACACCCGCGGCTCGATCTCGGGCAGCACCGACCCGTGGTCCGGACAGGCGAACAGCTGGCTGAAGACAAGCAGTCCCTCGTTGGGATCGACGTTCGCGCGCCTCCGCTTGCCGTTCCCCGTTCCCCGTTCCCCGTTCCCGGCGTCGTCTACGACGTCGACATAGACCATCCCCTGGCCAAGCTTGAGCGCCGTCTCCAGCGAGTCCGCCAGACGGGTCTTGACGTCAGGCCGGACGACGATCCGGTCGACGACGACCTCGATGTTGTGCTTCTTGTTCTTGTCAAGCGGAATCTCCTCACCGAGCTCATAGACGATGCCGTCCACACGCACGCGCGCGAATCCCTGGCGGCGGAGATCATCGAAGAGCTGGCGGTACTCTCCCTTCCGGCCGCGCACGACGGGGCCGAGCACGAGGATGCGGGTTTCCCCCGGCAGGGCGAGGATGCGATCGACGATCTGTTCGCGGGTCTGCCGGCTGATCGGCCGGCCGCAGATCGGGCAGTGCGGCTGCCCCGCCCGAGCGTAGAGCAGCCGGAGGTAGTCGTAGACCTCGGTGACGGTCCCGACCGTGGAGCGGGGATTGCGCGGCGCGCCCTTCTGGTCGATGGACACCGCGGGCGAGAGGCCGTCGATATGGTCGACGTCGGGCTTCTCCATCAACCCCAGGAACTGGCGGGCGTAAGCCGACAGGGATTCGACGTACTTCCGCTGCCCTTCGGCGTAGATGGTATCGAAGGCCAACGACGACTTCCCCGACCCCGAGATCCCGGTGAGCACGACGAACCTGTCGCGCGGGATCTCGACGGTGACGTCCTTCAAGTTGTGCTCGCGGGCTCCGCGAACGACGATCTTATCCTGGGGCATTCGCGGCGACATCTTCCAACCGTGATGATGACCTCAGCCGTCGATCCTCTGCGATGATACGTTGTGGGGCAAGACCGCTAGCGGCGACCGTAGCGGCCACGTCCCCTACCCAGCCCGCCACGGCGGCCTCGACCGGTACCTCCCCGCAGACCCTGGCCACCGCGCGCGCCCGCGAAGAACGGCTCCCCCAACCCTTTGCGCAGTTCCGTGACCTGATCGCGGAGCACCGCCGCCTTCTCGAACTCCAGATTGGCGGAAGCCCGCCGCATCTCACGCTCCAGCGACTCAATCGTCTTCTCCAACTCCTGCGGCGAGAGCATGAGGAGGCGGGCGATGTCCCAGGGCACCTTGGCCCGCTGCGTTTCGGCCAGCTTGATGAGCTCGCCGGCGGTGAGCATCTCCTCGGACGGCTGGTAGGTCTCCAGCTCCTCCGCCACCTGAGCGAGGTCGATGAGGTCGCGGATCGGCTTGACGATGGATTCCGGCGTGATGCCGTGCTCCTCGTTGTACTTGACCTGGATGTCGCGGCGCCGGTTGGTCTCGGCGATGGCGCGCCGCATCGAATCCGTCACCTCATCGGCGTAGAGGATGACACGGCCGCCGAGGTGGCGCGCCGCCCGGCCCATCGTCTGGATGAGCGAGGTCTCCGACCGCAGGTAGCCTTCGCGATCGGCGTCGAGGATCGCCACCAGCGAGACCTCCGGCAGATCCAACCCCTCGCGGAGGAGGTTGATCCCCACGAGCACGTCGTAGGTCCCCAGCCGCAGGTCTTTGAGAATCTGCACGCGATCGAGCGTCTGCACTTCGGCGTGCAGGTAATGCACCTTCAACCCCATCTCCTGGAGATAGGCCGTGAGGTCTTCGGCCATTCGCTTGGTCAGCGTCGTGACAAGGGTTCGCTCGCCTTTCTCCACCTGGGCCTTGATCTCGGCGATGAGATCGTCGATCTGTCCCTTGGCCGTCCGGACGTCGACCTGCGGGTCCACCAGGCCGGTGGGACGGACGATCTGCTCTACGACCTGGGCGCTGACCTGGCGCTCGTAGTCGGCCGGGGTCGCCGAGACGAAGACGACCTGGTTGATGAGGCTGTCGAACTCTTCCCACGCCAGCGGCCGGTTGTCGAAGGCGCTCGGCAGGCGGAACCCGAACTCCACGAGGTTCCGCTTGCGCGAGCGGTCCCCCTCGAGCATCCCGTGCACCTGCGGCACGGTCACGTGGCTCTCGTCGATGAACATCAGGTAGTCCTTCGGGAAGTAGTCGAGCAGGCAGCCCGGCCGCTCGCCGGGGCGGCGTCCGTCGAGGTGGCGGGAGTAGTTCTCGATGCCGGGGCAGTAGCCGACCTCCCGGAGGAGCTCCATGTCGTACTTCGTACGGAACTCGAGCCGCTGGGCCTCGAGGAGCTTGCCCTGCGACTTGAACCAATCGGCCCGCTCGCGCAGCTCGGCCTGGATCGTCTGCAGCGCGCGCTCGAGCAGCTCGTCGGTCGTCACCCAGTGCTTGGCCGGCCAGATCGCGACCGCGGACTTCTCCTCGAGCACCTCGCCGCTCACGGGGTTGAGCTCCATGATCCGGTCCACCACGTCGCCGAACAGCTCGATCCGCACCGCCCGGTCCTCGTAAGAGGGGTGGACCTCGATGACGTCCCCGCGCACGCGGAACCGCCCCCGGGCGAAGTCGATGTCGTTGCGCTCGTACTGGATGTCGACAAGCCCGCGCAGGATCTCCTCCCGCGAGCGGCGCTCGCCTTTCCGCACGAGGACCATCACTTCCTTGTAGTTCTCAGGCCGGCCCAGACCGTAGATGCAGGAGACAGAGGCGACGACGATGACGTCGGAGCGCTCCATCAACGCCTTCGTGGAGGCGTGGCGGAGCCGGTCGATCTCGTCGTTGATCGAGGCATCTTTGGCGATGTAGAGGTCGGTCTGCGGAACGTACGCCTCGGGCTGATAGTAGTCGTAGTACGAGACGAAGTAGCGGACCGCGTTCTTCGGGAAGAAATCCCGGAACTCGCTGTAGAGCTGGGCGGCCAGCGTCTTGTTGTGCGCGAGGACGAGCGTTGGACGCTGCACTTGCTCGATGACGCGGGCCATCGTATACGTCTTGCCGCTGCCCGTGACTCCCAGGAGCGTCTGCGCGCGATCAGCCCGCTGCACCCCGGCAACCAGCCCCTCGATCGCCGCCGGTTGATCGCCGCGGGCCTGCATGTCCGTGATGAGCTCAAACCTCTGGGACACTGCGGGAAGCCCTCCGGGAGAAGTGCATAAAGACAGTATACCATCGGGTCAAAAACCGGGTCCACCGGCCCCCCTCAGGGCCGGCGTGGTGGTGTTCGGTAGCCGGACGAGCGACGCAGGTCATCCCAGGCGGCCCGCACCTGCGCTCGGGTCTCCTCGATGCTGCCGGCATTGTCGATCACCCAGTCCGCATCGGCCGCCTTCAAAGCCACCGGCCGCTGGGCGTCCAGGCGGCGCTGCGCCTCCCCGCGGTCGAGGCCGTCCCGGCTCATCGTCCGCTGGATCTGCTGTTCCGGGGTGGCCGTGACGACGATGACGCCGTCGAGGTCGAACGTCTCGGGCCCCGACGTGTCGAGGAGCAGCGGGATGTCCACGATGACCACCGCCTCAGGCTGTTCGCGATGGATGGCCTCCAGATGCTCCCAGATCCGCCGGCGGATCGCCGGGTGGGTGATCGCGTTGAGCCGCGCGCGCGCTTCGGGATCCCTGAAGATGATCTCGCCGAGCCGGCGGCGGTCCAGCGTCCCGTCGGGCGCAACGAGGTGATGTCCAAACGCCTCTTTGATCTTCGCCACGACCTCGCTGCCTGGGTGGGCAACCTCACGCGACACCTGGTCGGCTTCGACGACGACGGCGCCGAGGTCCCGGAACATCGCGGCGACGAGGGTCACACCCGCGGAGATGCCGCCGGTGAGCCCGATGACCTTCATCGGCGCCCGATCATTTCAGCTCTTCCATGTCCCGCCAGTTCCGGCCGAGACGCAGGTCAACCCGCACCGGTACCTTCAGGGTGAACGCACCCTCCATGGCACGCTTCACCTCAGGCGCGATGCGGCGCGCTTCCGCCTCGGGCCCCTCGAAGAGGAGCTCATCATGGACGTGCAGCGTCATCTGCACCTGCCGGTACCGGGGGAGAACCTCTTGTCCCAGGATGACCATCGCCTTCTTGATGATGTCGGCCGTGCTCCCCTGGATCGGGGTGTTGATCGCCGTGCGCTCCGCCGCTTCCCTGATGGGGCGGTTCCGGGTCAGCACCTCGGGGATGTACCGCCGGCGGTTCATGATCGTCGTCACATAGCCGTCGCGGCGGCACTGCTGCACGATGTCGAGCATGTACTGGCGGACCTTCGGGTACTTGGCATAGTACTGCTCGATGTACGCCCTGGCTTCAGCCTTGCCGATGCCGAGCTGCGCCGCCAGACCGAACTCGCTCATCCCGTAGGCCACGCCGAACACGATGGTCTTCGCCCGCCGCCGCAGATCCGGCGTGACCGCGCGGCGCGGCACATTGAACACCTCGGCCGCCGTCACGGAGTGGATGTCGTCATCGCGCCTGAACGCGTCCACGAGGCCCGGATCATCGGTGATGTGGGCGAGCACGCGCAGATCGATCTGAGAGTAGTCCGCGGCGAGCAGAACGTGCCCGGGCCCGGCGATGATGGCGCGGCGGATCTTCCGTCCTTCCTCTGTGCGGATCGGGATGTTCTGCAGATTCGGATCAGTGGTGATGATGCGGCCGGTCGCCGCGACCGTCTGGTTGAAGGTGGCGTGCACGCGTCCGGTGGCCGGATTGATGAGGGCGGGCAGCACATCGACGTAGGTCTGCTTGAGCTTGCTGAGCTCGCGGTGCGCCAGGAGTTTCGCCACGATCTCGTGCTGCGGGGCCAGTTGCTCCAGCACCTCGGCATCGGTGGAGTACCCGGTCTTCGTCCGCTTGAGCGCGGGAAGGCGGAGCTTCTCGAAGAGGATGAAGCCCAGCTGCTTCGGCGAGCCGATGTTGAACTCCGTTCCGGCGAGCCGGTAGATGTCCGCGGTGAGGTCGGCGATGCGGCGGTCGAGCTCTGCGGAAAGGTCACGCAGGTAGGGCACGTCCACGGCCACGCCCGCCGCCTCCATGTCCGCGAGCACTTCGGCCAGCGGCATCTCGATCTCGCGGAACAAGGTGTAGACGTCGCGTTCCTGCATACGCTCCGTCATGACGCCGCGGAGACGGTGGAGCACGTCGGCCGCCTCGCAGGCGTCAGACGCGGGATCCCGGCCCAATCCAAGGCCGCCCTGCACCGTGTCGCGCTGCCCGTCCTCCCCCTCCGCTTCCTCTGAGCGGAGACGCCAGCCGAGAAACTCCCACGCCGCGCTGCCGAGCGTGTGGGTGCGGCGCCCGGGATTCATCAGATACGAGGCGAGGGCCACGTCGAAGTCGAACCCGCAGGGCCGCAGGCCGAGGCGCCGCAGGGTGAGGAGATCGGCTTTGACGTCCGCGCTGGTCTTCGGGACCTCTCCTCCAAACAGCGGCACGAGCTCAGGTGCGATCGCATCGGCGGCCGGGAGGTAGCGCGCCGCACCGGGCCCGCCGGACAGACCGATCCCGCGGAGGCGAGCGCCGGATGGGTGCCCCTCCTCCCGCACGAGGAACACCCCAAGGCTTTCCGCGCCCGTGACCGCCGCAGCCATCTCGGCGGCCGAGTAGGCCGTCTGATACTGCACGTCGGGTCGGGCCTCGGGCACGACGCCGAGGCGGTCGATGAGGCTTTTGAACTCGAGGCTGCTGAAGAGCTCGCGTACTCGGGCCCGATCCGGGGCGCGGCGGCGGAGGTCGTCCCAGGGCCACTCCAGGGGTACGTCGGTCACGATGGTGGCGAGGTGTTTGCTCTGCAGGACCTGCTCGGCGTTCTTGCTGATCGCCTGCTGGAGCTTGGGATTGAGCTGATCGAGATGCTCCAGCAGGTCTTCGACCTCTCCGAACTGCTGGATGAGCTGGCTGGCCGTCTTCTCCCCCACGCCGGGGACGCCAGGGAGGTTGTCGGTGGCATCGCCCTTGAGACCTTTATAGTCGGGCAGGCGGATGGGATCGAAGCCGAAGCGCTCGCGTACCTTCGCTCCGTCATAGACCGTCGTCTCGCTGATGCCCCGGCTCGTCATCATCACCCTGACGTGGCCGTCGACGAGCTGGAGACAGTCAAGGTCGCCGGTCACGATGAGCACGTCGAATCCGTCGGCGGCGCCCCGGCGCGCCATCGTGCCGAGGATATCGTCCGCTTCGTACCCGGCCACCTCGAAGATCGGGATGGCCAGCGCGTCGAGGATCTCTTTCGATGTCGCCAGCTGCGGCCTGAGGTCGTCCGGCATCCGCTGGCGCGTCGCCTTGTACTCCTTGAATGCCTCATGGCGGAACGTCGGCGCGGCTTTGTCGTATGCGGCGGCGATGTAGTCGGGCCGTTCTTCGTCCAAGACTTTGAGCAGCATCGTCGTGAACCCGTAGACGGCATTCGTCGGCCGGCCATCCGTGGTCGTAAAGTACGGCAGGGCGAAGAAGGCCCGGTAGACGAGGCCGTTCGCATCGATGAGGACGATCTTGCGTCCGGGGGAGCCGGCTGGGGTCATCTGGTCTATTGTAATATCTGTCCGAGAATGATGCGACCCGCGACTCGATACGCGAAGAGTGGGGAGATCACCATCGCCTACCAGGTGGTCGGCGAGGGGCCGCGCAACCTGGTCTTCGTGATGGGCTGGGTCTCCCACCTCGATTACTTCTGGGAAGAGCCCTCACGGCACGTTTCCCAAACCGCCTGGCCTCATTTTCGCGGCTGATCCTGTTTGACAAACGGGGCGCGGACTGGGGCGGGCCCATCGGCCTCGCCGAGCGCGCCCCGTCGAAGATGAATGATGCGAAGTTTGTCGAGTGGTGGCGCACCTACCTCACCCGGAGCGCAAGCCCGGGAGCCGCCGCCGCCCTCGCCACCATGAACGCCCAGATCGACATCCGCCACATCCTGCCTGCGATCCGCGTGCCCACGCTGGTCGTCCACCGGTCCGGAGATCGACTC
>DATDEG010000027.1:0-3782 GCA_036523465.1 bacterium | reverse complement strand
TGCCCGGCGCATCCGCACGCAATCGAGGGTCCCGATCATCGTCCTCTCTGTGCGCGGTGAGGATGACCTGAAGGTGCGGGCCCTGGATGCCGGATGTGACGACTACATCACCAAACCGTTCAGCGCCGATGAGCTCCTCGCGCGCATCCGCGTCGCTCTTCGCCATGCCGCCGGAGGGAGCACGGCGCCGATCGTGGAGATCGACGACCTGCGGATCGACTTTGAACGCCGACAACTCACGCAGTCGGGCAGGGAGATCCATCTCACGCCGACCGAGTACGACGTGCTGAAGTTCCTCGTCCAGCACGCCGGGAAGCTCGTCACGCACCGGATGCTGCTCCAAGAGGTCTGGGGTCCCGATCACATGGAGGAAACGCAGTACCTGCACGTCTTCATGAGCCAACTGCGCCGCAAGCTGGAGCCCACGCCGGCCCGCCCGCGCTACATCCTCACCGAGCCCGGCGTCGGCTACCGCTTCCGCGCGCCCCGCTAGGTCACGCCAACATCGACGAAACGGACTCTCGGGCCCCGATCCTCTCGCTCCTGGGGTCTGCCGGCCACATCTAGCCGGCGCCGTTCGGGCGCAGGCGATCCTTCGGCGCCGCGGTCTGCTCGGTCCCCGGCACGACATCGACGATCCCCTCGGGCTCGTCCGGATGCAGGGGGTACCCGACGTCGGTGACGGCGACCATGGGGATGTCCTGGAGGGCCAGCTTGAAGATCACCGTCGCATTCTGGTGGAGGACCTGCTCCACGAGATTGTCCATCAGCAGCTGCGACATGATGACGTGGATGAACGCGTCCGGGTGCTCGGCACGGAGCCGTTGGACGTACCGGCGGATCGGGCCGACCAGATCGCGGAGCGGCGACGGCAGGATGATCAACGGCTGGTCGGGGAAGAACCGCTGCCACTTCAGCCGGACCTCGGCGGTCTTCTGCGGGTCCGTCTCGACGTGCACGGCGATCCAGCGGAATCCCAGCGACTGGACGAACTGCACCTGCCGGAGGGCCGCGGCATGGACGTCGGAGATGAGGACGACGTGGATCACGGGCGCCTGCGGATACGGGCCCTGGGCCCGCTCCACACTCAGCCGGCGGCGGACCTCCTGATAGTGACGATGGATCCTGAAGAAGATCAACACGAGCACCGGGATCAGGATCAGGACGATCCAGGCGCCCTGCGCAAACTTCGTCACGGCGAAGATCACCACGACCACGGAAGTCATCAGCGCCCCGAAGGCATTGATCCCCAGCTTCCATCGCCAGCGCGGCTCGTACCGGAGGACCGAGCCTCTCGTCTCCACCTCCTGGCCGAGTCTGAGCCGCCCAACCCGCAGCCACCGGATGACCATCCCGGACTGGGAGAGCGTGAACGACAGGAACACGCCGATCGCGTACAGCGGGATGAGGGCCGAGACCTGGGCGCGGAAGATCACCGCGAGCAGCGAGGCCAGGGCCGCCAGGGCGGCGATCCCCCAGGAGAAGACGAGACGGCTGCCCCGGATGGCCAGCTGTCTTGGGAGGAAACCATCCGCCGCCGCGATCGCGGCGAGTCGCGGGAAATCGGCAAACGCGGTGTTCGCCGCCAGCACCAGGATGACCGTCGTCGCGGCAAGGGTCGTGACGTGCAGGACGCCGGGACCGTAGATCGTGCGGGCGAGCTGCGAGATCACGGTTTCGCTCTCGACCGGCAGGGCGCGCGCCCGGACGGCCAGGATCGTTGTGGCGATGAACATCGTCCCGATGAGTCCGCTCATCCAGGCCATCGTCGCGGCGGCGTTCCGAGGTTTGGGCTCGCGGAACGCTTGGATTCCGTTGCTCACCGCTTCAGTCCCCGTCACCGCCGTGGAGCCGCTGCTGAAGGCCCGTAAGATAAGGAAGAGCGTGAGCGGCTGGGCCGCCCCCTGCTCCAGGTGTACGCCGCTCACGGGAGACAACCGGCCGGTCAAGAGCAGGACGAACCCGGTCCCCAGCATGGCCAGCATCGCGGCCACGAAGAAGTAGGTGGGGAAGGCAAAGAACGTCCCGGATTCGCGCACCCCGCGGAGATTCACCAGCATCATGAAAACGATCGCCGCCACGGCGAGCTCGACCCGGAAGCGCGCCAGAGCCGGGAAGGCCGAGACGATCTGGGCGACGCCCGAGGCGATGCTCACCGCCACCGTGAGGATGTAGTCGGTGAGCAGCGCCGCGCCTGCGGTGGCGGCCGGTCCTTCCCCCAGATTGTCCCGCGCAACGATGTATGCTCCCCCACCGCTGGGATAGGCGAAGATGGTCTGCCGGTAGGAGATGGTCAGCACAACGAGGAGTCCGGTGATGGCCATGGAGAGGGGAATGGATAGTCCGAAGGCGGCAACCCCGGCCAGGACGAGCACGAGGAGCATCTCTTCCGTGGCGTACGCCACCGATGAGAGGACATCCGACGCGAAGACCGCGAGGCCGACGACCTTTCCCACGGTCTGATGCGGCATTTCGCGGGTTGCGAGTACGGGACCCAGCAGCAGCTGGCGGATCGAGAACCTCCCGCGGGACCGCGGCACGATCGGTCCCAGGCGCTCGTACCCCATCGACCGGAGGATGGCCCGGAACAGGATGATGGCGGCGACGGGGAGCAGCATCAGGCCGGCCGCCATCTCGAGCGCGGGCCAGTTTGCCCTGACCCCAACGGCTAAGCCAGCCCCACTCACGATGAGGCCGAGCAGCAGGAGGCGTTGTGTCACGATCCAGATCCACCTCGGACAACGATAGTGCGGCCGGTCTAAAGAAGTCCTTAAGAAATGCGGCTTAACCCCAGGGCAGATCTAAGGAGAATGAGCAGGCTTCGCGATGCGGTCGATCGGAGTGGGAGTCGCTTCGGCACCGGGGACGAGACCTAGAATACCTTCAGGTTTGTGGGGCCGGAGGGCATAGGCGACGTCGGTCACCACCACCATGGGGATCTCCTGGAGGGCGAGCTTGAAGATGACGGTCGTGTTCTGGTGGAGGGCCTGCTTGGCCAGGTTATCCATGAGCAACTGCGACATGATCACGTGGATGAAGGCGTCGGGGTGCTCAGCGCGCAGGCGTTGCACGTAGAGCCTGATCGGCTCGACGATATCGCGGAGCGGGGAGGACAGTACCACCAGCGGATCGTCCGGGAAGAACCGGGACCACTTCCGGCGTACCTCCGCGGTCTTGTCCGGATCGACCGCCACGTGCACGGCAACCCAGCGGAATCCCAGGGACCGGACGAACTGCACCTGGCGCATCGCGGCGGCGTGAACGTCGGAGATCAACACGACGTGGATCACCGGCGCCACCGGGGGCGGACCGGGAAGGTTGCTCACGCTGAGCTGTCGGCGGACCTCCTGATAGTGGTGATGGATGCGGAAGAAGATCCACACGAGCAGCGGGATGAGGATGATGACGATCCACGCCCCGTGCGTGAACTTCGTCAGGGCGAAGATGATGATCACCGCGGTCGTGAGCAGCGCGCCAAAGGCGTTGACCGCCTGCTTGAGGCGCCAGCGCGGGTCGAAGCGGAGAACTGAGCCTTTCGTCTCCACTTCCTCTCCCGGCCTGAGGCGCCCGATCTTCTGCCAGCGCACGACCATCCCGACCTGGGACATCGTGAACGAGAGAAAGACGCCGATCGCGTACAGTGGGATGAGCGCCGACACCTGAGCTTGGAAGACGATCACGAGGAGCGACGCGACCGCGGCCAGGCCGACGATGCCCCAGGAGAAGACGAGACGGCTGCCTCGATAGGTGAGCTGGCGCGGGAGGAATCCATCCCCCGCGTG
>DATDEG010000026.1:0-1873 GCA_036523465.1 bacterium | reverse complement strand
ACCCGCCCCGGTGAGATGCTTAGTGTACTCAGGGTGCGTGACGAGCGTGACGGGCACGGATCAGCCGTCCGCAGGCCCCACGGCGGATCGCAGGCGCCGCACCGAGGCCTCGATCCCTCCCTCGCCCTTGAAGATGGCGGTCGCGGCGACGAGCACGTTCGCGCCCGCGGCCACGCACTGGTTGGCGGTGCGCTCGTCGATGCCGCCGTCGACCTGCAGATCGACGTCCAGCCCCCCTTCCGTCAGCGCGGCCCGCAGGTCGCGGATCTTGGGGACGACCGAGGCGATGAACTGCTGACCCGCGTACCCGGGATTGACGGTCATCAGCAGCACCATATCGAGATCGGGAAGAACCCGCTCCACCGTCCCAAGCGGCGTCGCCGGGTTGAGGGCGACGGCGGCGCGCGCCCCCAGATCCTTGATCTGCTGGATGAGCCGGTGGAGGTGCGGGGCGACCTCTGCGTGCACCGTGATAGCCGTCGCCCCGGCCCGCGCGACCGAGGCGAGGTGCCGCTCAGGCTCCACGACCATGAGATGCACGTCGATGGGCAGCCGGCTGACTCGACGGACCGCTTCGATGATGACCGGGCCGATCGTAATCTCAGGGACGAACCGCCCATCCATCACGTCGACGTGGATGGCGTCGATCCCGGCACGTTCCACCGCGGCGATTGCGTCGCCGAGGTGCACGAAGTCCGCAGCGAGGATGCTCGCCTCCAGGCGGACCGGCCCGGGCCGCCCGGTCACGGCCGGATCTCCTGGATGAGACGGTTCGCGATGTAGACCTGGATGATCGTGTATCCCCTCGTCCGGATCATCTCGCTGATCCGGGTCCCCGGCGCAAGTGACTTCTGGAAGACCGTACGCACGCCCCGTTCGTCGATCACCACGATCCTGACCTCTTGGGTGCTGTCGGCGGCCGGGACGACGAGCTCCACCCGGGTCACCTTCTCGTCGCGAGTGGCGCGGTCGGCCGGTGGGGGGACCGGCTGTTGGGGCTGGGCCGTCACGATGGGTGTGGGGGGGGGCGTCTGCTCCTCACCGGGACGGACCGTCACCGTCACGGTGACGCGATCCTGCGGGCGGATGCGGGCGCCGGCCTCGGGGGACTGCTCGACGACGATCCCGGGGTCGAGATCGGCGGTCGGCATCGTCCGCACGTCGCGGACCGTGATCCCCAGCTCCTCCAGGACCCGGCGCGCCTCTTGAAGCGGCCGGCCCACCAGCGGGGGCATCTCCACAACCGCGGAGCCCTTGCTGATGACGAGTTTCAGCGCGCGGCCGCGCTGCACGCGGGCGCCGGGCTGGGGATCCTGGGTAATGACGAACCCGCCCTTCACCTGCTCGTCGAACGTCTCGCGGAGCTCTCCGATGCTCAGGCGCGCCTGCTCGATCATCAAACGGGCTTCGACGAGCGAGCGGCGCTGCACGTCCGGCACGGTGACGACCTCCGGGCCGAGGGAGACGACGACGCCGACGGACCGTCCGCGCTTCACGGTCTTGCCCGGCGGCTGGTCCTGGGAGACCACGCTGTCGGCGGGGGCTGTTGCGCTGTACACGCGGTCGGTCACGAGCAAGGACAGTCCCTCGGCGGACGCGAGCTGCTGCGCAAGAGACAGCGACCGGCCGACAAACCGCGGGACCGTGACCTCGGGGACAACCATGTATCCACTGAACGCCCGCCATCCCCCCCAGGCGCCTCCGATCACCGCGATCCCGAGGAGCGCGATGACAAGGACCAGGGAAGGCCGCCTCCGCGCAGGCCGCGGCAGCCGGGTCGTCGCCGGCGTGTGCTCGAGGAGCCGCTCCCGCTCGACGCGCTTCCACAGATCGGTCTCGCCCATGAGGTCGCGGCGCATCTCTCCCGCGGAGC
>DATDEG010000025.1:0-9576 GCA_036523465.1 bacterium | reverse complement strand
ACAGCCTGATGATGATGGTCCTGTCTACGGCGAGCGCCTCGCTGGTCGGCTTTCTCTACGCGTATGCCGTGACGCGCGAGGACTTCCCGGGGAGGAGGGTGTTCCGGCAGGTGTCCCTCCTCCCCCTCTTTGCCCCGCCCTTCATGGTGGCCTTCGCGTACATCCTGATGTTCGGCCGGCAGGGTCTGATCACGGGCTCGCTGCTCGGTCTCAACGTGAACATCTTCGGCTGGCAGGGGCTATGGCTGGTGCAGACGGTGGCGTTCTTCCCGTACGCCGCGCTCATCATGGAGCACGTCTTCGAAGCGATCAATCCGACCCTCGAGCATGCCGCCCGCGACCTCGGCGCGCGGGAGTGGACGCTCTTCCGCTCCGTGACGCTCCCGCTGGCCCGGCCGGGCATCGCCGCGGCGATGCTCCTGGTGGCGATCTCGGTGCTGGCGGATTTCGGCAACGCCGTCGTCATCGCGGGGAGCCTGCCGCTGCTGGCCACCGAAGCGTGGTTCCGGATCGAGGGACTGGGTGACCTGAACGGCGCCGCGCTGTCGGTCAGTCTGCTGCTGATTCCCACGGTGGCGCTGTTCGTCCTCGAGCGAACCTGGGTGAGCCGGCGGCTCTATACCGGGATCACCGGCCGCGGGTCGCGGCTGGCGCGTCCCGCGACGCCCTGGTTCTTCCGCTGGCCGCTGCTCGGTTTCTGCGTCGTCGTCGCCACGTTCGTGCTCCTGGTGTACGTGGCCGTGCTGGCCGGCGCATTCGCGCGGACATGGGGCTACAACTGGTCTTTCACGTTCGACCACTGGCGCCTAGGGATGACCCAGGGCGGCGCGCAGCTGGTGAACAGCGTGCGGGTCGGTGCGATCAGCGCGCTGCTGACCAGCATCATCGCGCTCATCACGGCCTTCCTTACCTCACGGCGGCAGTGGGCGCCGGTGGAACGGGCGCTGGACTTCCTCGCCGTCCTGCCGGGCGCGCTGCCCGGCGTGTTCATCGGCATCGGCTTCCTGCTGGCGTTCAACGCGCCGCCGTTCGCCCTCGGGGGAACGCCCTGGATCCTCATCCTGGCCCTCACGTTCTGGCACATCCCCTTCGGCTATCAGGCCGCCGCCGCCGGATTGAAGCAGATCGACCGGGCGATCGAGGAGGCTGCCCAGGATCTCGGCGCCTCGGGGCTGCGCGTTCTTAAAGATGTCTACCTCCCGCTGCTCCGTGGGCCGTTCCTGTCATCATTCGTCACCTCGTTTATCCGCGCCGTAACGAACCTCAGCATCGTCGTGTTCTTGGTTACCCCGCGCAACCTGGTCGCCACCTACTCGATCCTGGCGATGATCGGCGGCGGGTTCTGTGGCGCGGCCGCGGCACTGACGACGGCGCTGCTGCTCGTCACCTTCGTCGCCGTCGCCGTGGCGCGCGTCGCCGTGGGGCGCACGATCCGCGGGCTGCCGGTGACCTGATGGCGGACGTGCGCCTGGTCGGAGTCTCGAAGCGCTTC
Organism: bacterium; assembly: GCA_036523465.1. Lineage (GTDB taxonomy): Bacteria > Sysuimicrobiota > Sysuimicrobiia > Sysuimicrobiales > Kaftiobacteriaceae > Kaftiobacterium. The sequence goes on along the minus strand of DATDEG010000025.1, from coordinate 8,084 downwards.
GGTCCGATGACCGCGGTGGATCGCGTCTCACTGCACGTCCCGGACGGGGGCTTCACGACGCTGCTCGGGCCCAGCGGGTGCGGGAAGACGACGACGCTGAGGATGATCGCCGGCTTCTATCCCCCCGACGATGGCGACGTGCTCATCGGCGGAGAGCGCGTGAACGATCTCCCGCCGTACCAGCGGCAGACGGCGATGGTCTTCCAGGAGTACGCTCTGTTTCCGCACATGACCGTCCTCGAGAACGTCGCCTACGGCCTGCGCATGCGGCACGTCCCGGCCTCTGAGATCCGGCGGCGGGTGCGCGCGGCGTTGGAGTTGGTCGGCCTGCGCGGCGTCGATGACAAGTTTCCGGCGCGCCTGTCCGGCGGGCAACAGCAGCGCGTGGCTCTGGCGCGGGCGTTGGTCGTGGAGCCGGAGGTCCTCCTGCTGGACGAGCCGCTGAGCAATCTCGACGCGAAACTTCGCGTGCGGGTGCGCACCGAGATCCGTCAGCTCCAGCAACAGCTGGGGAAGACGGCCATCTACGTCACCCACGACCAGGAAGAGGCGCTGGCGATCTCCGACCGCATCGCCGTGATGGAAGGCGGCCGCATCCAACAGATTGGGACGCCGATCGAGATCTACCACCATCCGGCGAACCGCTTCGTCGCCGACTTCGTGGGGCTCGCGAACTTCGTTGAGGCGGAGCGCACCGGCCCGGGATCAGTGCGTGTCGGTGAGCGAACCTTCATCGTGCCGGATGGGACCGCCGGCTCCGGGCCCGTGACCATGGTCCTGCGTCCAGAGGCCCTGCGGCTTCACCACATCCAACCCGAAGGAGGCGAGAACGTGCTGCGCGGCCGGGTGCGCACAGTGAGCTTTCTCGGGACGCTGGCCCGGTACTGGATCGATGCGGAGGGGCTGTCCTGGATCGTGGATGTCCCGTCTCCGGGGGAGACGGTGCTGGCCGGTGAGGTGTTCGTCGAAGTCCCGAGAGAACGAATCCACTTGTTGAGCGAGCAGAGGATGTAGGAGAAGGACGACAAGGAGGGTGCTCAGATGGGAACGGGCAAGTGGGATCTCCCCCCGCGGGGAGGCCACATGGACAAGCGCACCGGCATCTATCTCCAGACGATGACGATGCGGGATATCGAGGAGCGTCTCCGGACAAACGACGTCCTCATCGTGCCCCTCGGCGCGACCGAGGCGCATGGACCGAACGCGCCGATCGGGGAAGACATCTTCCTCACCTGCCGGATGGCCGAGGCGGTCGCGGAGCGGACGGGCTGCACGGTGTCTGAACCGCTGTGGTTCGGGTCGCATCCATACCATCACCTCGGCATGCCCGGCACCGTGGTCATCCCCGAGGACATCTTCACCGGGTTCCTCCGGGCGATGATCGCCGGATTCTGGAACATGGGGTTCCGCAAACAGATCCTCCTCAACGGCCACGGGCAGGAGTACGTCATCCCGACGGCCATCCACCAGTTCGGCAAGCGCTACCGCGTGCCGGCGCTCGTCGTGAACCTGAACTGGTACCATGCCGTGCCCGACTTCTTCAAGCTGAAGAAGGACGGCGGACCGTACGAGACGCCGTTCATCCACGCCGACGAGGTCGAGACGTCCTGGTGCCTGGCGCTGTTCCCGGAGCTCATGAAGCAGGAGTGGGCCGTCGATAACAACCCGTTCGGTTTCCTGCCCGAAGGTCACGTGGACAAAGCGGGCAACCTCCTGCGCCGCCCGATCAACTGGTACGGCCACGTCGGCGCGGGGCCGATCGAGGTGAAGGCCTACATCGAGGGTGTCGTCGGGAAGCCGTCTTTGGCCTCGGCGGACAAGGCCATGCCCGGGGTTGAGGCGCTGCTCGACTACATCGAGAAGCTCGTCACCGACATCATGAAGACCTTCCCGCCCGGACAGCTGCCGCCGGCCGAGTTGGTCACCGAGCGCGACAAGGAGGAGCTCGAGGCGTTGCTCAAGGGCCCGGCGCACGGCGGGAAGAGCATCTTCACGTTGGCCTGGCCACCGTAGCCCGCGGATGGGGGTGTCTGAGGGGAACGCCGCGCGAGCGTTCCCCCTCAGCGGGACGCAGAAGACAATCGAACATCGGGACAGGGCGAGCAGATGGTAATGTCAATGAAGATCGCGCTGGTCATCTCAACCGAGGAGACCGGCTTCGACGCCGTGGCGATGCGCGGCGGATGGGCTGATGCCGCACGCTCCGCCGCCGCGCTGGGCTACGACGGCGTGGAGCTCGCCGTGCGCGAACCTGCCCGCGTGGACGTCACCGCGGTGAGCCACCTCCTCCGCGAGACGGGTCTTGGGATTCCCGCGATCGGCACGGGGCAGGCGTTCCTCGCGGACGGGTTGAGCCTCTCGCATCCCGACGAAGGCGTCCGCTCGCAGACCATCGAACGAGTCGGAGCACACATCCGGCTCGCGGGGCACCTCGGCGCTGCTGTGATCATCGGGCTCATCCACGGCCGCATCACGGGCGACCGCGGGGCATCAGAGGTGCGTCTGGCCGCGTCATTCGAGTCCCTGGTTCGGGCGGCGGAGCGCGAGGCGGTGTGGCTCATCATCGAGCCCATCAACCGCTACGAGACCGATCTCCTGACCACGGTCGGTGAGGCGCTAGACTTCATCGATCGGACCGGCGCGGGACGTGTGGGCATCCTCGCCGATACGTTCCACATGAACATCGAGGAGGTGTCGATCGAACACTCACTCCAGGCCGCGGGCGCTCGCCTGCGGCACGTCCATACGGCCGACAGCAACCGGCATGCGCCGGGCTGGGGACATCTCGACTTCGCCGCGGTGCTGGCCACGCTGCGCGCGATGAGCTACCGGGGCTGGCTTTCCGCTGAGATTCTCCCGCGGCCGGATCCGCTCGCCGCGGCGCAGCAGGCCATCACGCATCTGCGGTCTCTGTTAAACACATCACCCATTAAGGAGGGGATGGCATGAGAAGGATGCTCCTTCTGGTCCTGGCGGTCATCGTGGCCTCGCTGGGCGTCGTCACCGCGGCGCCGGCGGGCAAGGTGACCGTCCTGTGCAGTCCAAACTTGGCCTGGTGCGACGCCGTGAAAGCCGAGTTCCCGAAGGCGACGGGGCTCGCGTTCGAGTACGTGCGGCTCAGTTCAGGCGAGGCGCTGGCGCGTCTGCGGGCTGAGCGGCAGAACCCGTCGTTCGACGTTTGGTTCGGCGGGACCGGCGATCCGCACATCGTGGCGAGTGAAGAAGGCCTCACCGAATTCGTGCAGCTCAAGGCCTGGAACGATCTCCGGCCAGAGCTCCGCGAGGCCGTGGGGCGCAAGTATATCCCGTTGTACGCCGGGATCCTCGGGTGGGCCGTCAACGAAAAGCTCCTGAAAGAGAAGGGGCTTCCCGTCCCTCAAACCTGGACCGATCTTGCCGACCCCCGCTACAAGGGACTGGTCGCCTACCCGAACCCCAATACGTCGGGCACCGGGTACACGATGATCGCCACGATCGTCCAGATCTATGGGGAAGCGCAGGCCTTCGACCTGCTGAAGCGGATCCATCGGAACGTGGCGCAGTACACACGCAGCGGCGCCGCTCCAGGTGAGCTCACCGGCCGCGGTGAGGTCGCCATCGGGGTGACGTTCATCCACGACGCGGTCGACCAGGTGCTCAAAGGGTTCCCGATCACCTACAATGCGGCCCGCAACGGGACCGGATACGAGATCGGGGGGCTCAGCCTGGTGAAGGCGACGCCGAACCGTCAGAATGCCCTGGCTTTCATGGAGTGGGCGCTGACGCCGGCGGCCCAATCACTTGCCGGCAGCCAGGGTCAGTCGTACCAGATTCCATCGAACAGCAAGACCCCGGTGCCTTCGGTTGCACCGCGGTTCCAGGACTTCAAAGTGATCAAGTACGACTTCGCGAAGTACGGCTCGGTGGACATACGCGACGGGCTCGTCCGGCGGTGGACACGGGAAGTGGAGACCCTGCCGAAATAGGTCATGGCTAGTGTCCTGACGGTTCCGGCCGTCCGCGGGGCGCCGAATGTCACGCTGCTCTGGTGGGGAGGGGGGACCTTCGCCGGGTCCCTCCTCCTCCCGTGGCACCGGCCGGGGCGTGATATCTTCGCGTTCGTGCCTGGGACGACGGGGCTCGCCCTTGCCCCGTCGTCTCCCGTCATGGTCGCCGTCCTCGTGGCCGGCCTGGCGACTGTACTCCTCGCGCTGCTGCCGCGGCCCGATGCCTCTCGGGGCCGGCTCGCGATCGTCGTCGCCGGGATCGGCTCGATCCTGGCGACGGGCTACCTCGTTGCCGCTGGGCGGCCCCTCAGCGCGGGGCCGGTGGTTGCCATCCTCGGGTTCATGTCGATCCTGGGAACGGGCCTTGCACTGTCGGGAGTCCTGCGTGTGGATGCGTTTCTCGGCGGCTGCATCCTCTGGGTCTCAGTCTTCGTGCTGGCCTTCATTCTCTATCCATTGTGGACCGTACTGCAGGCCAGCGTCTTCGTGAAGGGGCGTCTGACGCTCGCCGTCGTCGTCGACACGCTGACCTCTCCGGGCTTCCTGCTGATCAATAACCCGGGCACGCCGCGCAATGAAACAGCCATCGTTCTCTGGTTCGGAGGATTCGTAGCCGTTCTCGCGTTTGCGATGCTGTTGCGCCGTGGGATCCGCCGGGCTGTGGTGGTGGGATTGGAGGCGGGGGTCGTCGGAGGGATCCTCGCCGCCCTTTACCTGGGGTACGGGGCGCTCCGCAACAGCGTGCTGCTCGCGGTGGTCGTCGGGACATGTGCGACGGCCATCGGCTTCGCCTTCGCGCTGCTCGCCGAACGGTCCCAGTTGCGCACCCGGCGACTCCTCGGACCGTTCTCGATCCTCCCCATCATCACGCCCCCGTTCGTCCTGGGCCTGGCGATGATCTACATGTTTGGCCGCCGCGGATTCGTCACGTACGGGCTGTTCGGCCTCAGTACCGGCATCTTCTTCGGGCCGATCGGCGTGGCGGTGGCGCAGATTTTGGCCTTTGCTCCTATCGCCTACCTCGTCCTGGAGGGCATCGTGCAGGCGCTCGACGCCGCCTTGGAGGAAGCGGCGGAAACGCTCGGGGCGTCACCGTGGTATGTGCTGCGGACGGTGATCTGGCCGCTGGCTCGGCCGGGCCTGGCGAACGCCTTTCTGCTGGTGGCCATCGAGAGCCTGGCGGACTTCGGGAATCCGATCATCCTCGGCGGCGGCAAAGGCTTCCTCGCCACCGAGGTCTTCTATGCCATCATCGGGCGGTTCAACCCGAACGAAGCCGCGGTGTACGGCGTCGTGCTCCTGGTCATGACGCTTTCCATCTTTCTCATCCAGCGCTACTGGCTGGGCCGGCGCTCATACGTCACCGTGACCGGGAAACCCTCAGGGGCCCGCTCGCGGGCGCTGCCCAAGCCGCTCGACTACGTCGTGACCGGCGTGTTCGTTTTTTGGGCTCTGCTCACCCTCAGCCTCTACGGCTCGGTCTTTATGGGCAGCGTCGTCAAGTTGTGGGGGTTCGACTACTCCTTCACGCTCGCGCACCTGCGCTCGCTCTCCCCGCAGGGCTGGAACGTCTTCTGGACGACCACGAAGCTGTCCGCGTACGCCGCGGTCCCATCCACGCTGCTCGGGTTTCTCATTGGGTACCTGGTCACGCGGACGCAGTTTCCGGGGCGCAGCGCGCTGGAGTTCAGCTCCATGCTGTCGTTCGCCGTTCCCGGAACGGTGATGGGGATCGGGTACATCCTTGCGTTCAACCAGGGCACGCTGCTCTTGACCGGAACGTCGGTCATCCTCATCCTCGCGTTTGTGTTCCGGAACATGCCGGTCGGCATCCGCTCGGGGGTCGCGGCGATCCACCAGATCGACCGCTCGCTGGAGGAGGCGAGCACGATGCTCCGGGCGAACTCAGCGCTCACGCTGCGGCGGATCGTCATGCCGCTGGTCCGCCCGGCGCTACTGTCCGGACTCGTGTTCTCCTTCGTCCGGGCCATGACCGCCGTGAGCCAGGTGATCTTTCTCATCAGCCCGCAGCACAACCTGGCGACCACGCAGATCCTGTCCTATGTGGAATACGGGAGCCACGGCCGCGGGGCGGCGCTGGCCTCGCTGCTCACCGTGTTCATGATCCTCGTCATCATGGCGCTCTATGCCGTGAATCGCCGGCTGGACATGCGCGCCGCCCGGGAGGCCTCGATCTCATGACCATTGCGCAGACCATAGAGCGGCCCCCGGCCGTTCCCGTGGGACTGGAAGGTGTGACCAAGCGCTTCGGCCTGGTCCTGGCCGTCGACGATGTCACGCTGACCCTGGAGGCCGGGAAGCTCACCACCCTGCTCGGGCCGAGCGGCTGCGGGAAGACGACCACGCTACGCATGATCGCCGGTCTGGAGCACCCCACACGCGGCCGCGTCTTCATCGGCGGAGAAGATGTCACGCCGCTTCCGGCGAGCAACCGGAGCGTGACGATGGTCTTCCAGTCCTACGCGCTCTTCCCCCACCTCACCGTCTTCGAGAACGTGGCCTATGGTCTCCGGATCACGAAGGTCCCGGGCCCGCAGATCCGGGAGCAGGTGGCCGCGGTGCTCGACCTGGTTGGGCTTCCACAGGTTGGCGACCGCTATCCGGCGCAGCTCTCCGGCGGGCAGCAGCAGCGCGTCGCGCTGGCCCGAGCACTGGTCATGAAGCCGAAGGTGCTCCTCTTCGACGAGCCGCTCTCTAACCTCGACGCGAAGCTGCGCAAGCGCGTGCGCGGCGAGATCCGCGACCTGCAGCAGCGGCTGGGCATCACGAGCATCTACGTCACCCACGACCAGGCCGAGGCGCTCGCGCTGTCGGATGTCGTCGTGGTGATGAATCAGGGGCGGGTCGAGCAGATCGGATCTCCCTTCGAGCTCTACCGGACTCCGGCGACGCACTTCGTCGCTGATTTCATCGGGGAAGCCAACCTGCTGCCGGGACGGTACGGCGACGGGATCGTCACTGTGGGGCCGTACACGTTCAGCTTCCGGCAGGAGGGCGTCTCCTCCGGTCCGGTAACGGTCATGGTCCGCCCCGAGACGGTGCAGGTCGAAACCGATGGCGACGGCCTGCCGGGACGCATCCGCACGGCGTTCTTCATGGGTACGACCATCGACTACCTGATCGACACACAGGCCGGTGAGGTCAGCGTCTCCGAGGCGCCGCACGCTCGTGGGGTGCTCTCCGTGGGCGCGGACGTCCGGCTGCGTTTCACCGAGGCGGGATTGTACCTCCTGCCGGGGGACGGCGAGACGCGAGGGGGGAGCGCGTCGTGAACGTCATCGTCCTCGTCATCGACAGCCTGCGCCAGGACCACGTCGGCGTCTACCATCACGGACAGGGCCGCTTCGACGGCGTTCCCGCGCCCCGTACGCCGAACCTCGACGCGTTCGCCCGCGAATGCATCGTCTTCACGAACGCCTACCCCGAGTCGCTGCCGACGATCCCCGCCCGCTACGTCCTCATGACCGGCCAGCGCGCTCTCCCGTTCCGGCCCTGGGCCCCGCTCGGGCCCCATGACCTGACCATCGCCCAACTGCTCCGGGGGGAGGGGTACGTCTGCGGGTTGGTCTCCGATTGCTATCACTATCGCGCTCCGGGGATGAACTACCACCAGGGATTCCACGCCTACCGGTGGGTCCGCGGCCAGGAGTACGATCCGTGGGAGTCCGGCCCGGCCCGACGCGATGTCGGTCGCTACGTGAACGCCCGTTATCCTGAGGAGTGGCGGCAGCGCGTGGCGCAATTCCTGGCCAACACCGATCGGTTCGAGCGTGAGGAGGATTGGTTCCCGGCCGTCGTGATCGACGAAGCGGTGGAATGGCTCGAGCGGAACCGTTCTCACCGCAACGTCTTCCTGTGGGTAGACTCCTTCGATCCGCATGAGCCGTGGGATCCGCCGGCGCGATTTGATGTCTACACCGAACCGGCGTACCGCGGCAGTCGTCTCATCCTCCCCATGGGCGGGCCGATGGAGGCCTGGGCGGAGCCCGACGAAGTGCGGCACATCCGCGGCCTGTATGCGGGTGAAGTCGCCTTCGTCGATCACTGCCTGGGCCGCCTCTTCACCGCGCTCCGAGA
>DATDEG010000024.1:0-10091 GCA_036523465.1 bacterium | reverse complement strand
GATCCGCCATGGAGTATAGCGGGCGCCGCACGCATGTCCCCATCAGGCGCGCGAGGGGTTTGCGAATCGGGCGTGGGCCTGATGGGTGGCCCACCCCCCCCTTTGTTAGGCTGAACGCGGATAACCACGTTCCCAAGGGGGAAACCAGTGAGCCTGCGTGAGGAAGCCCTCGAGTATCATGCGAAAGGCCGTCCCGGTAAGATCGAAGTCACGCTCACCAAACCCTGCGCCACCCAGCGAGACCTCTCGCTGGCCTACACGCCCGGCGTCGCCGAGCCGGTGCGGGAGATCGCCAAAGACCCGCTGGAGGGGTTCAAGTACACCGCCCGCGGCAACCTCGTCGCCGTCGTGAGCAACGGCACCGCGATCCTCGGACTGGGCAATCTGGGGGCCCTGGCCAGCAAACCCGTCATGGAGGGCAAGGGGTTGCTGTTCAAGCGATTCGCCGACGTCGATGTGTTCGACATCGAGCTCGACACCACCGACCCCGACGAGATCATCCGCATCGTCAAGGCAATGGAGCCGACCTTCGGCGGGATCAACCTCGAGGATATCAAGGCACCCGAGTGCTTCTACATCGAGGAGAAGCTGAAGGAGATCATGGACATCCCGGTGTTCCATGACGACCAGCACGGTACGGCGATCATCTCCGGGGCGGGGCTGGTCAACGCGTTGGAGATCACCGGGAAGCGCATCGAGGACGTGCGCGTCGTGGTCGGCGGGGCCGGCGCCTCGGCCATCGCCAGCGGCGAGCTGTTCATCAAGCTCGGCGTCAAGCGCGCTAACGTCATCCTGGTGGACACGAAGGGCGTCGTCTACAAGGGCCGCACCGAGAATATGAACCCCTACAAGGCCCGCTTCGCTGTCGAGACCGACTGCCGCACCCTGGCCGACGCGATGCGCGGCGCCGACGTCTTCGTCGGACTCTCCGCCGCGAATACCGTGACGCGCGAGATGGTGAAGTCCATGGCGGAGGAGCCCTTCATCTGCGCCATGGCCAACCCCGATCCCGAGATCCCGTATGACGAAGCCAAGGCCGCGCGGCCGGACGCCATCGTCGCCACGGGGCGGTCCGACTTCCCGAACCAGGTGAACAACGTGCTCGGCTTCCCGTTCATCTTCCGCGGGGCGCTGGACGTGCGGGCCCGGGCGATCAACGACGAGATGAAGATCGCCGCCTCCCGCGCGCTGGCTGCGCTGACGAAGGAAGAAGTGCCGGACGTCGTCCTCAAGGCCTACAACCTCGAGCGGCTGGCCTTCGGGCGTGACTATATCATCCCCAAGCCCGTGGATCCGCGCGTGCCGCTATGGGAAGCGCCGGCGGTAGCGGAGGCGGCCATGGCGACCGGCGTGGCGCGCCGCACCGTCGACATCGCGCAGTACACGGAAGAGCTCGCCCGGCGCCTCGTCCGTGGCCGCGAGGCGATGAGCATCGTCTTCAGCAAGGCCAAGGCAGCCCCCCGGCGGGTAGTCTTCTCCGAGGGCGAAGAGCCGAAGATCATCCGCGCCGCGGCAACCCTCTACAAGGAAGGGTTGGCGATTCCCATCCTCCTCGGCCGCGACACCGTCGTGCGGACGCGTTTGGAGGAGATGCATCTCACGCTGCCCCTCGACGTCGTCAATCCCGAGCTCTCGCCGAAGCTGGACACCTACACGAACCTGCTGTGCGAGGCGCGACAGCGGAAGGGGATCACCAAGCGCGAGGCCCGGACGCTGCTCCGGCAGCCCAACTACTTTGGCGCGATGATGGTGCGCGCGGGGGATGCCGATGCGTTCGTGGCGGGACTCACGTACCATTATCCGGACGTCATCCGGCCGGCGCTGCAGGTTATCGGCGCGGCCCGGGAGACGACGCGCGTGGCCGGATTGTACCTGATGATCCAGGACGGCCGCACGTACTTCATCGCCGACCCGACGGTGAACATCGACCCGTCGGCGGAGGAACTTGCCGAGATCGCCATCATGGCGGCGGACAAGGCGCGCGAGTTCGACATCACCCCGCGGGTGGCGATGCTCTCGTTCAGCAACTTCGGCAGCACGCGGCACCCGCGGGCGGAGAAGGTCGCCGAGGCCACCGCCCTCGTGAAGCACCGCCGCCCAGACCTCATGGTAGACGGCGAGATCATGGCCGACGTGGCGGTCCTCCCAGCGCTGCGCCAGGCGGACTATCCGTTCAGCGCCCTGGTCGGCGAAGCCAACGTCCTGGTCTTCCCGAGCCTCGAGGCAGCAAACGCGGCCTACAAGCTCCTCCAGTACCTGGGTGGAGCAGCGGCGATCGGCCCGATCCTCATGGGGATGGCCCAGCCCGTGCACGTGCTGAGCCGGGGAGCCGAGGTCGCCGACATCGTGAACATCGCCGCGGTCGGTGTCGTGGACGCGCAGGAGATCGCGCGGCTCCGAGACATCTCCCGCGCCGTGGCCTAGGAGGGGTCCGCATGGAAGTCCTGACGGCCAAGACGATCATGAGTGCGCCGGTAGTGACGGTCCGGCCGGAAAGTTCCGTCCGCGACGCCGTCCGGCTCATGCTCGACCGGCACATCAGCGGCATCCCGGTCGTCGAGAGCGATGGGCGGTTGGTCGGGATCGTCACGGAGGCCGATCTGCTGCCCAAGGAAGCTCAGTTGCCGGTCAACGAGCCCCTGGTTGGCTGGTTCGGTCGTTCGCTGTGGCTGGAGCGCCTTGTGACCGGCCACAAGAAAGTGGAAGGTCGAACGGTCGGCGAGGTGATGACGCACAACGTCGTTACCGCGGAAGAGGAGACACCCGTCCACGTCCTGGCGTCGAAGATGATGCGCTACGCCGTAAACCGGCTGCCGATCGTCCGAGAGGGCCAGGTTGTCGGCATCGTGACCCGCGCCGATGTGCTGAAGGTCTTCCTCCGCAGCGATGAGCTGCTCGAACGCGAAGGACGGCGCGTGCTGGACGATGTGCTCGTCTACGGCGAGGAAGTCGGGCTCTCGGTCGATCGCGGGGTATTCACCCTGCGGGGTATCGTCGGGTCACCGGGCCGGCGCCAGGTGCTGCTGCGACGGGTCTGGGCTATCGACGGGATCGTTGCGGTCGATGATGGCGATCTGCGGGAGGCATACCGGGAGACCGCCGCGTCGTGGGAATGATACGCTGGTTGCGCGCCGTGTAGATCCGCCGGCCACGCCTCTCGGTGATTCTACGGGGCCCGGTTTCTCTGCCGGGCCCCGTCGTCCTGGAGGAGCAGGAGAGGGGAGGTGACGATTGAGGCGCGGTCCGATGTTCGCGTATCTCCTTCTTGCGTTCCTCTTCTCATGGATGGTTGCGGTCCCGCTGGCGCTTCAGCGCTCCGGTGTCCTGTCGACACGCCTCCCGTACAGCCTGCACTACCTCATGGCCTTCGGGCCGATGCTCGGAGCCCTCATCGTGGTTGGCGTCACCCAAGGTCGGCGTGGATTGGCCGGATTCTTGTCGAAGGGGTTTCGGCTCTCGGTGGGATGGCCCTGGCTCACGTTCGCCCTGCTCACCCCCCTGGTGCTCTTCGCAGCGGGTCTAGGCGCGGCGGCCCTCACCGGCCGGCCCGGGCCCGGCCTCGGCGCGCTGGGCCGGATCAACTTCCTGCCTGACATCGGATTCGCTGCGTGGCTGCTGTGGATCGTGACCAGCGGCCTCGGAGAGGAAACGGGCTGGCGAGGCTATCTACTGCCCCGTCTGCAGGCCCGATACAGCCCGCTCTCCGCCGGCCTGATCCTCGCCGTGCCGTGGGTCCTCTGGCATCTGCCGGCCTTCTTCTATCTCCCGAACTACATGTCGTTCGGGATCATGCTGCCGGGATTTGCGCTTGGCGTCGCCGCAGGGTCGATCGTCTACACCTGGCTCTACAATCAGACCGGCGGCAGTGTCCTCGCCGCGGCGCTCTTCCACGGGTCGTTCAACTTCGTCACCGCGTCGGCGGCGGGCAGCGGAGTGGTCGCCGCGGTCGCCAGCGCCCTCGTCATGGTGTGGGCAGTAGCGATCGTCATCGCCTGGAAATCGGGCCGCCGACCGATTGGCGCGACCCAGGGGGTTCAGGCGTAACTGAGAAGACGGCAGAGGAGGCGAAGTGATGCCAACGCTTGCGGCGAAAGCCGACCTATTTCTCGCCCAGAGCCGGATCGCGGTGGCGGGTGTGTCCCGGACGAAATCAGACGCCGCGAACCTCATCTACCGCCGGCTGAAGTCGCACGGCTACCAGGTGTTCCCCGTCAATCCCCACGCCTCGCAGGTCGAGGGTGATCCCTCCTATCCGGACCTCGCCTCGATCCCCGGCGGTGTGAGCGGAGTCGTGATCGTCACGCGCCCACAGGTCACGGAGGACATCGTGCAGCAATGCCCGGGGGCGGGCGTGAAGTTCGTCTGGATGCATGAGTCACTGGCCCACGGCGCGAGCAGCGTCTCCGCCGAGTCGGTGAAGTTCTGCGAGGCCAGCGGCATCACCGTCGTTGCGGGAGGCTGCCCCCTCATGTTTGGGAAAACTGCAGACTTCGGACACCGCTGCATGCGTTGGGTCATGCGTGTGAGCGGCCGTCTGGCAGCCTGACGTGCGATGAGCACAGGCAACGGGTACCTCATCGACGTCCGGCAGGTCATCAAGCGGTTCACGACCGCGGCCGGCACCTTCGATGCGCTCAAAGGCGTGAACCTGCGCGTCAACCCGAGCGAGTTCGTCGGCGTCGTGGGCAAGTCCGGCAGCGGGAAGTCCACGCTCATCAACATGATCACGGGGATCGACCGGCCCACGGGCGGGGAGGTCTTCGTCGGCGGCACCGCCGTCCACACCCTGACCGAGGGGCAGCTGGCGCTCTGGCGCGGGACGACGATGGGCATCATCTTCCAGTTCTTCCAACTGCTCCCGACGCTCAGCCTGATCGAGAACGTCATGCTCCCGATGGATTTCGCCCATCGCTACGCGCCGCGCGAACGCCAGCATCGCGCCCTCCACCTGCTCGACCTCGTCGGCGTGGCGGCGCAGGCGCACAAGCTGCCGTCGGCGGTCTCAGGCGGCGAGCAGCAGCGCGCGGCCATCGCCCGGGCCCTGGCCAACGATCCACCGATCCTCGTCGCCGATGAGCCGACGGGGAACCTCGACTCCAAGACCGCCCAGGCCGTCTTTGCCTTGTTCGAAGATCTCGTGCGCGCCGGGAAGACGATCGTCATGGTCACGCACGACCCCGACCTGGCCCGGCGCGTCGAGCGCACCGTCAAACTTTACGACGGTGAGATCATCGAGGAGTCGATCGGGCAGGCCCTGCCGACGCTGACTGAGGAGCAGCTGATCGAGGCGACGCGCGGCGTCGTGCCGTTGGTCTGCCCGGCCGGGACCGTGATCATCCGCGAGGGGGAGCCCGGGGGGCGCTTCTACCTGATCACGCAAGGGGAAGTGGAGGTCGTGGTCAGGCGGGAGGGTGGAACAGAGACGGTCGCGGCCACGATGGGACGTGGGCAGTACTTTGGGGAGATCGAGATGCTCCGGGGGAACCCGCCGATCGCCACGATCCGCGCCGCGGCCTCGGGCGTCGAGGTCATCGCGCTCAGCCACGACGTGATCGCCGGCCTACTCACGGCATCGCCCGCCACACGCGAGGCGATCATGCGGGTGGCGGAGGCGCGCACGGCCGAGAACGTCGCCGCGCGAAGACGGGGCGGGGTCTGAGCATGCTCTCTCCACGCTGGCACAAGGTGCTCGCCGACCTGCGCAGCAACAAGGCGCGGACGGTCCTCGTCGTTCTGTCCATCGCCGTCGGCGTGTTCGCCATCGGTATGGTCGGCGGTTCCAACATCATGATGGCCGATGCCCTGCATACGACGTACCGCACGACGAACCCGGCGAGCGCGCAGATCACCACCGTCGACCCATTCGGGGATGAGTTGCTCGAGGCGATCGCGCGGATGCGTCTGGTTGGTGAGGCGGAGGGCCGCCGCGTCGTCATCGTCCGCGTGCAGACCGGTGCCGGCCAGTGGCGTACCCTGCAGCTGACCGTGCTCCGCGACTACGCCGACATCCGGGTGAATAAAGTCTGGCAGGTGAGCGGCGCCTGGCCACCACCGGACCGGGCGGTCGTCGTGGAACGATCCTCGGTCGGGTTCCTCCGCGCCGGCTCGGGCAAGGCCCTGCTCATCGAGCTCCCCGACGGCCGGCGCCGTCGCTTACCGGTCGCGGGTGTGGCGCACGACCTCGGACAGGTCTCCACGACCTTCACGAACATGGCCTACGGCTACGTGTCGTCAGATACCGTGGAGTGGCTCGGCGAGCCGTATGGCTACAATCAGGTGTTCTTCACCGTGGCCTCGCAGCCCGAAGACAAGGTGCACGTCGAGCGGGTGACCCGCGCCGTCCGGGACAAGATCGAGAAAGCCGGGTACGTCGTGGCGCTGACGTACGTTCCCGATCCGTTCGAGCACTGGTCCGAAGACGTGGGGCGGGCGATGTTCCTCATCCTGGGCGTCCTCGGCGTGATGTCGCTCACGCTCAGCGGGTTCCTCGTGGTGAACACGATCACGGCGCTCATGACGGCCCAGATCCGGCAGGTCGGGATCATGAAGGCCATCGGCGCACGCGCTCTGCAGATCGTCGGCATGTACCTGTTGGGGGTGCTCGCCTTCGGCGTGCTCGCCCTCGTCGTCGCCATCCCACTCGGAGTCCTCGGTGCCCACGGGTTAGCGGCGTTTACGGCGGCGATGCTCAACTTCGACGTGGGGGGCTACCGGCTGCCTACCGGTGTCCTGCTGCAGCAGGTCGCGGCGGGATTACTGGTCCCGCTGGTCGCCGCCCTCTACCCCATCCTGCGCGGAACCCGCATCAGCGTGCGCGCGGCCGTTTCGGACTACGGATTGGGGGGGGCGGCCAGGCCGGGCCGGTTCGACCGGATGATGGAACGCCTTCGCGGAGTGTCGCGGCCGATGCTGCTCTCGCTGCGCAACACCTTCCGGCGCAAGGGACGCCTGGCCCTAACGCTGATGACCTTGACCCTGGCCGGGGCGATCTTCATCGGCGTGATCAGCGTGCGCGATTCTCTGCTCGCCACGCTCGAGGACTCCTTCCGGTACTGGAAGTACGACGTCCAGGTAGAGTTCAGCCGTGCCTACCGCACCGGCCATCTCGAGCGCGCCGCCCTGCGCGTGCCCGGCACGCTCCGGGCGGAGAGCTGGATGATCCGCTCCGCCCGGCGCGTCCGGCCGGACGGCATCGAGGGGAACACCTTCTTCCTGGTCGGACCGCCGCCCACCACCGCGCTCATGCAGCCGATCGTCCTGGAGGGCCGGTGGCTGCTGCCCACCGACGAGAACGCCATCGTCATCAATACGGACGTCCAGCGTCAGGAGCAGGGCGTGCGGGTTGGCGACGAGATCGTGGCCAAGGTGGGGCTGCGGAAGACCCGGTGGCGGGTCGTGGGGCTCGTCCGGGGGATCTTCAGCGGTCCGATGGCCTACGCGACGTATCCGTATCTCTCCGAGGTCGTCCGCGACGCCGGCCAGGGAGAACGGGTGCTCGTCGTGACCGAGCAGCACGACGCGGCCTACACCGCGGAGGTGGCGCGGAAGCTCGAGGATGAGTTCCGCGATCTTGGAATGCGCATCAGCGCGGTCCAGACACTTCCGGATCTGCGCCGCTCGATCGTCGCCAACATGAACGTGCTCGTCGTCTTCCTCCTGATCATGGCCGTCCTCCTCGCGGTGGTCGGCGGGCTGGGACTGGCCGGGACGATGAGCATCAACGTGCTGGAGCGGACGCGTGAGATCGGTGTGCTCCGTGCCGTGGGGGCGGCGGACCGCGCGGTCATCTCGATCGTGCTCGTGGAGGGTGTGCTCATCGGCACCCTGAGCTGGCTCGTCGGCGCGATCCTCGGCTATCCGTTCGGCGCGGCGCTGAGCGCGGCCATCGGGCAGACGATGTTCGGTTCGCCGCTCACGTTTCGCTTCTCGCTCGGCGGAGTGATCTTGTGGCTCGTGCTCGTCGTGCTGCTGGCCGCCGTGGCGAGTATCGTGCCGGCCTGGAACGCCTCGCGCCTCACGGTGCGGGACGTGCTGGCGTACGAATAGGAAGAGGGAGGAATCGTCATGCGACGGGTGATCATCGGTGTGGTAGCCGCAGCGGTCGTAGTGGCACTGATCGTCGTCATCGTCGGCCGCGTGCGCAACGCCTCGCCCCGAGCTGAGGCGCCGTCGCAGGCCGTCGAAGGACCGACCGCGATCGAGGCCGAGGGTCGCGTTGTTCCGGTGCGCGGCGTCACGCTGAGTGTCAGTTCAGGGGGCACCGTGGCCGAGGTCCTCGCCGTGCAGGGGCAGGCTGTCCATGAGGGGCAAGTGATCCTGCGGCTCAGCAGCACGCGGCAGGCCCAGGCCTCGTTGGCGCAGGCGCAGGCCGCGGCACGACGGGCCGGGGCCTACGCGGCAGAGCTGCGGGCCGGCCCCCGCGCCCAGGAGGTGGAGGCCGCGCGCGGCTCGGTTGCCCAGGCGCAAGCCCGTCTGGATCAACTGCGGGCGGGTGCGAGGACAGAGGAACGTTCGCAGATGCGGTGGGACGTCGAGCAGGCCCGGGCCGTCCTCCGGGGCACCGAGGACGATCTGCGCCGTGCCCAGCAGCTACTTTCTACGGGTGCAGTCTCCCAGCAGTATGTGGCCCAGTTACAGGCGAACCGTGATCGCGCCGCTGCGGCGCTGGCCTCGGTCGAAGAGCGGCTCCGGATGGTACAGGCCGGGCCGCGTCCAGAGGAGCTGCGCGCGGCCGAGGCTGACGTTACCCGGGCGCGCGCCCAGCTAGACCTGGTACGCGCAGGCGCGAGGCCCCAGGCGCTCAGCGCGGCTGATGCCGAGGTGGCGGCGGCCAATGCGGCCGTCCGCCAGGCGCAGGCCATGCTGGCGGAGACTGAGCTGCGCTCCCCCCTCACCGGAACCGTCACGTATGTGGCAGCCCGCGTCGGCGAGTTTGCCGCGCCTGGCGTGACCATCGCTGCGGTCGCCGATCTGGCGGCTGGCGGATCGAGACAACCGATCTCACCGAGCTTCACGTCGCGCGGATCCGCCCCGGCGATCCTGTGCGGGCGACTGTTGACGGCATCCCTGGGTTGAAGCTCTCCGGCCGCGTCGCCGCCGTGGAGGGGCTGGGGATCACCAAGCAGGGGGACATCACGTATAAGGTGGTCATCACCCTCGACCGGCAGGACCCGCGATTGCGTTGGAATATGACCGCCGCCGTGGCGATCGAGGCTCAGGACCACCGGGCCACACCGCAAAACTAGGCCGCCGGCGAGTGCCGGCCACCCACCCGCTGCGAATCGAGTCGCGCCGGTGCTCTCGCGTCGCTGCGGCGCGTCGGGAACTTCTATCTCCGCGAGGCACCCGGCGGCCTGTTCCGGCTGGGGATGTTTCCCACGACGCCACCTCGAAGGAGCGCGAGCTAAACGGTGACGGGCTCGCCGCGGGCGGGCAGGCGGGCCGCGATGCCCCGCTTGGTCAACTGCTCGGCGAAGGCACGCGAGGGACCATCCTCTCCGTGCACGCACAACACCTGTCCCACGCGTGGCAGGCGCCCGGCCCACTGCAGCAGCTCATCGCAGTCGGCGTGGGCGCTGAAGGTGTGCAGCACCCGCACCTGCAGCGCAACGTCGAACGCCTCTCCGAAGATCCTGACCGGTGAGACCCCGTCGGCCAGTCGCCGCCCAAGGGTGTGCGCCGCCTGGAACGACACGATCAGCAGCGAGGAGCGGTGATCGCCGATGTGCCGGCGGAGATGATGGAGGATGCGCCCAGACTCGCACATGCCCGACGTCGCGATGACGATGAATGGATCGGGTCTATCGTTGAGAGCCTGCGATTCCTCCACCGCGCGCACATAGTGGAGATCCTTGAACCCGAAGGGGTCGTGCTCCGTCAGATGGGCCTGGGTCTCTTCATCGAAGCATTCGGCATGAACACGGTAGATCTCGGTCGCGTCGACCGCCATCGGGCTGTCCACGTACGTCGCCACGGCGGGGATCGCGCCGGTGGTCCGCAACCCACGCAGCACGTAGGTGATGTCCTGGGCACGTCCCAGCGCAAACGACGGGATGAGGATCTTGCCGCCGCGGCGGATCGCCTCCGTGACC
>DATDEG010000023.1:0-14657 GCA_036523465.1 bacterium | reverse complement strand
CGCTCGTCGGCCGCCTGAACGACCTCGGCATCCTCGTCGATGTCTCTCACTGCAGCGACCAGACGACGCTTGATGCGGTGGAGGCCTCGGAGAAGCCGGTGGCGTGCACGCACACGGCTGCGCGGACCATCAGCGCGCATGCCAGGGCAAAGCCGGACCACGTGCTGCGGTCCGTTGCGGAAAGGGGAGGCTACATCGGGATCCTCGCCGTTCCGTTCTTCATTCTTCCCCCTTACGGCGATGCGAGAGCACGCGAACGGGGACTCCCAGAGGGAAACGCCACGCTGGACATGATGGTGGATCATATTGTTCATGTGCTCCGCATTGCGGGATCCGATGCCATCGGTATCGGATCGGACTGGAGCAAGCCGTTTCAAGATGTCCTGCACGGCGCGCGGAGCCGACGCGCGCTGGCAACGAGGTCATTGACAAGCGGGTTCGATTGGGTCGGCTGGCGGCCTGAGGATCGGTACTCGCGAGAGGCGTATACATCCGGGTTCGAGTCCTGGGATCTGTGGCCCAACATTACCGCGGCCATGCTGCGGAGAGGGATCCCCGAAGACACTGTTGTGAAAGTCCTGGGTCAGAACTTCCTGCGCGTATTTGGAGCAGCCTGCGGTTAGTGGCAGGCGCCAGCAGTGGGGCTGGGAGTTCCGGCGATTCGTTTGGCGTGGCGGAGGGCGCGCAGCATCAGCATGATGCCCACGCCGTTGGCCGCGACGGAGAGCAGGACTACCGGGAGTCTGTAGTTGACCAGGAACGTCGCGGCGCCTGCGAGTCCGAGGAGCGGCACGACGTCGTTGAGATGGTGCAGGCAGCAGGCGACCATGGCCGTCGTCGAGGTGGCCGTACTACCGGCCGTGATCATCGCCGCCGTTCCGTCACCGCGGAGGACTCGCCGGAGGTGCGTGAACAACCCCACTTGCGTCCCGAACCCTATCACCACAAGCATGATGTACCCTGCGTCGGCGCGCCATTGCGAGAACAGATGATCCCACGAGCGCGACGAGAGGCCGATGATCAGGCTATAGGCGAGGGCAAGCAGGAAGCCGCCCATCAACCCGGTGCGCAGCGCGCGCCGGTCTACGCCCTGGAAGGTCGGGATCGCGACGCTCATGGGGTCCACTTGAAGATCCGGAACGGGATGCCGGCGATGGTCTTGATCCGCAGCTCCAGCGCGACGCGCAGATCGACCCTCGGGAAGATGAGCGCCCCTGAGCGGTGGTGGGTATTGTCACTTGCGCTCACCCACCGGACGGGCGCATACGTCCGACCGGCGGCCGACAGCTCGCTGATTACCGTGAGGTCGTAAGAGGAGAGATCGACCGAGTGGGTGTTCATGGAAACGAAGAAGACCGTCTGTGTCTCTGCGCCGTACTTGGCCGCCTCCGGCGAACCGGGAACGACGAGCCTCACTTCAACCTCGACGGCCCCGGCTCCCGAGTCGCGCTGTGTCAGGGGTGAGGGTGAGGCGGCTTGAGCCGGCTGCGCCGGGAGGCCCGGCTCGGCGGCCCGCCGGCCGACGGACAGCACAATCACTGCTCCGAGTGCAGCGACGCTGATCAGGACCGCCAGCAGAACGTATCGCATCGGCATCTCCCTCGGCACGAGTGCTTACTTCGTAGGCTACGCCCGCTTAGCGAAGAGCAGCCATCGGGTGGCGACCCGATGAAGCGGTGGGAAGCCGCAGTGGAATACAGTCGAGGCCCGATGCCGCCCGTGCCTTTCGGGTGACTACACTGGAGCAAAACGCGCACAGTGAACGGGCACCTCGGGGAGGGCGCTGTCTATGGCACGTCAGCGGAGGGATGGTAAACGGGTCCGGATGTTTCTCGTCCTGGGCGGCGGTGCCGCGGTCCTCGTTCTCGCCGGTGTCCTGGCGCTGGCCCCGGTGCTCGACCTGCGCCCTGCCCCGCCTCCGCCCGGTGCCCAGGCGGTTGTCATCTCGATGGCCGGCTTCACACCCAACCGTTTCACCGTCCTGGCGGGCCGGCCCATCGCGCTGACCATCGAGAATCCGGATAGCCAGTTCCACACCGACGGGGGCGGCTGGCATCAATTTGCCATTGACGACATCAAGCTCGATGTGCGCATCGCACCACACTCGACCAAGACCGTCACCCTGCCGGCGTTGAGCGCGGGTACCTACCAGTTCTACTGCGATATCTGCTGCGGCGGGCGGGCCAACCCGTCGATGCTCGGCGTACTCGAGGTCCGCGGATGACACAGATCACCCTGCCGGCCGTCCTCGTCGGTGGGCTGCTGGACGGGGTCAATCCCTGCGCGTTCAGCGTCTTGCTTTCGTTCGTCGCCATCATCCTGGCGTCGGTGACGATCACGAACGCCTCGCCGCGGGTCTGGCGCATCGGCGGGATCTACGTTTTCGGGATGTTCCTCACGTATCTGCTGCTGGGATTGGGGATGATGGGCGTCATCGGGTGGGTCGTCCGCATGCACCTCGCCGTCCGTCTCATCGCGCTCGTGGTGGTGGCGCTGGGGCTGTGGACTGTCAAGGACGCACTGCTCCCGCGCCTCGGACCGCAGTTGGCGATGCCCAAAGTGTCGTACGGCTTGGTGCGGCGGGCGATGTCCTGGAGCGGACCGTGGGGAGCGCTCGCCGCGGGTGTGCTCGTAGGGATGTGCGCCGTCCCGTGCAGCGGGGCGATCTACGTGGGGGTGCTCGCCCTCATCGCCACTGCCCCTTGGAGCGCAAGGCTCGGCTGGCTCTTCCTCTATAACGTGATGTTCATCGCCCCACTCGTGGCGCTTCTCGTCGTAGTCGCGAACCGGCGCAGCCTGAACCGTGTCGCGCACTGGACCATCCACCGGCGCATGGCGACGAAGCTCGTCATGGGGGGCGCGACCGTTCTGCTCGGCTTCGCCATCCTCGTCGTCGCTTAAGAGCTAGCCGGGTCCGGCCGCCGACATCCTGTCGGCTTGACCGATGTCGCCGATCTTCTAGCGAACGCCACGCAGGAACTGCACCGCCCGATACCGGCCGGTCGCCTCGGCGACCTGGAATCCTGCATCGGCGAGCATGGCGGGAAGACGTCCCTGCAGGTTCGCACCCGTGTTTTCGATCCCATCGAAGAGGCGTCCGATCGAGAGCAGCGTCCACTGTAGGATCGTCTGGGGACGGCCGAAGTCCGCCAGAAGGAAACGCCCTCGGGGCTTGAGCACGCGGTAGATCTCGGCGAGCGCCGAGCGTTTAGCCGCCGTGCTGAGATGGTGAAAGATCAAGGTACTGGTGACCACGTCGAAGGTGGCGTCGGCAATCGGAAGGTCCTGTGCGTACGCGCGGATGAGAGTGGCGCGCAGTCCCGAGGATGTCAACTTCTCGCGCGCCCGGGCAAGGATCTGGGGGTCGGCATCGAGACCGGTGACGCGCGCGTGCGGCCGTCGCCGGCTCAGTTCGGCCAGCAGCGTTCCGGTCCCGCACCCGACATCCAGCAATACCTCGGCCTCTTCGAGGGCCACCGCATCGGCAACGCGCCGGGCGAACGGGGAGCCAAAACCGAAGATATCGTTGGCGCGGTCGTACAGTGGCGTGAGAACATCAAACGCCAGAGCAGGCCGAAACGCACGTCTGCGCACCAGGGCTTCTTTGACAAGAAGGTGGACACCCCTACGCGCCTGACCTGATCGGCCTAGTCGGGTAGTGTCCCAAATCAAGACGCTACGCATATTCGGGTCGCCTTGCGCTTCAGACTGGATCTGCTCATGATAAGAGGACCCGGACCTCTCGTACCTGGAGGACCCTGTGCACGAGCATCATCAGCACGGTGAACCCACGCCCGCGGCCGGACGCGTCGAGCCCCACGCTGGTCACGCCGGACGGGCGTCATCTCCTGATCCTCGCGCTGGACACGACAAGCACGCCGGGCATTCGCCAGAGATGTTCCGCGATCGGTTCTTCGTCAGCCTCGTCCTCACGCTGCCGATCCTGTACTTCTCGCCGCAACTGCAGGACTGGCTGGGCTTCGAAGCCCTCCGCTTTCCTGGAAGTACGTGGCTGACGCCCGTCCTGGCCGTTGCGGTGTACGTGTACGGCGGCTGGGTCTTCGTTCAAGGCGCGGGCCGGGAGCTGCGGGCCCGGGTCCCGGGCATGATGACGCTCGTGGCGCTGGCCATCACGGTTGCCTTTGTGTACAGCTTGGCAGTCACGCTCGGTCTGCCCGGCATGCCCTTCTACTGGGAACTCGCCACCCTGGTCGACGTCATGCTGCTCGGGCACTGGCTGGAGATGCTCTCGGTCCAGGGCGCCGGCCGGGCGCTCGAGCATCTCGCTTCGCTCGTTCCCCCGATTGCCCACCGCATCGTCGACGGACGGATCGAGGATGTGCCGGTGACCGATGTCCGTGCGGGGGGTCACATCCTCATCAGACCCGGAGAGCAGATCCCCGCGGACGGCGAGGTCGTCGAGGGAGCCTCCAGTGTGAACGAAGCCTTCCTCACCGGTGAGTCGCGCCCGGTCCCCAAGGAGAAGGGGAGCGAGGTCGTCGCAGGCGCCGTCAACGGCGAGGGAGCGCTTACCGTGCTGGTCAGCCGGACGGGCGAGGCCACCACGTTGAGCCAGATCGTCCGTCTGGTGCAGGAAGCGCAATCTTCGCGGAGCCGGTTCCAGGCGCTCGCCGACCGGGCCGCGTACTACCTCACGCTCATCGCCGTCACAGGCGGAGTACTTACGTTCGTGGCGTGGCTCACCATGGGGCAGGACCGTAGTCTCAATGTCGCCATCACCCGTGCGGTTACGGTCCTGGTCGTCGCCTGCCCGCACGCCCTGGGTCTTGCCATCCCCCTGGTCATCGTGAACGCGACGGCCGTCTCCGCCAGGAACGGCATCCTCGTCCGCAATCGTGAGGCCTTCGAGCGCGCCCATGCCGTGAAGATCGTCGCTTTCGACAAGACCGGCACGCTGACCGAGGGGCGGTTCGGTGTGCGCGACGTGTACACCGACGGGGCGGCAAAGAACGAGGTTCTCCGTACGGCCGCAGCGCTAGAGGCGCGTTCCGAGCATCCGCTGGCCCAGGCCATCGTCGGAGCGGCTCAACAGGACGGCGGAGCGTTGGGAAGCATGGAGGAGTTCACGGTCCACGCGGGGCGCGGCGTAGAAGGCAGGCTGGATGGGCAGGTCTATCGGATCGGACGACCGGAGTGGGCGAAGGAGCTCGGGCTCGAGATGTCAACGGCGCTCGCCGCCGCCCTCCACGAGGCGGAGGCGCACGGAGACAGCGTTGTCGCGTTGATGCAGGATCGCCGGATCCTTGCCCTCATCGCTCTCACCGACCGGATCCGCGAGAGCGCCCGCGACGCCGTCAATGCCCTGCGGCGACTTGGTACCGAGCCGGTCATGGTCACCGGAGACGCTGAGGCGGTGGCCAGGACCGTGGCGGGGGAGCTGGGCATCACACGTTTCTATGCGCGCGTTCTTCCCCAGGACAAAGCGGCGATCGTCAAGGAGCTCAAGCGGGGCGGCCCGGCGGCGTTCGTCGGCGACGGCATCAACGATGCCCCGGCTCTGGTCGAAGCGGATCTCGGGATTGCCATCGGCGCTGGGACAAACGTCGCCATCGAGTCTGCCGACCTCATCCTGATGGAGAATGACCCCATGGACGTGGTCCGCGCGCTTCATCTCGCGCGCGCGACCTACAGGAAGATGCTGCAGAACCTGTTCTGGGCCACAGGATACAATGCCGTCGCCCTCCCCCTGGCGGCCGGCGTGGCCGCGGCTTGGGGCGTCGTCCTCTCTCCGGCCCTCGGTGCGCTCTTCATGAGTCTGTCGACGGTGATCGTTGCTGTTAACGCGATGCTCCTGCGACGGACCGCGATGTAGATAGAGGCGCAAGGGTACACTTCGTCTAGGAGGCTAATCAGATGCGACCCCGTGCAGTGGCCGAGCCTCAAACGGTGGAGGTTCTATTCCAGAAGTTTCAGACCCGCGCCAGGCAGAACCCGGAATCGTGGCGGCGCTTGATCACGGCGACCGATCGCGCTCACACCCGGTATCAGGAAGTCAGCAGCCCAGACGACCGAGGATTCTACCACGGACTCCTCACCGGGTACGCCGTCGCCCTCAAAGCCTTGCAGGGCAAGATGACTAGGCCGAAGCGCGGCTAGAAGCCGGTGGGGCCGGAAGGGTTCACAGCAGGCGATCACTGTGAGCGTTGGAAGGGAAGAAGGGTCAGCAGGTCAGTGAGCTGCCGCACTTCGTAATCTACAGCCGCACCTCCATCAGGTCTTACTGCCACAGTCACCATGCCCACAGCGCGCGCGCCGACGAGCTCATCGTCGTCGTGCCCCACGAATGCTGCTTCTGAAGGGGCCACGTGCGCCTGGGCGAGTGCGTCGAGATAGATTCTCGGATCCGGTTTGACGGCGCCGACCACAGTCGAGCAGGAGATGATGTCGATGAACCTTCCGACCCCGGCGGTCCGCAGCCACCGCTTCTTCCAATGCAACGGGTACATCGTGTTGGTGACCACGCCGAGACGAAAGCCGCGCTGCTTCAGCGCCCCGAGAGCTTCCGCCGCTTGAATCATCGGTGCGATGCGATGGACTTGCTGGAGGATCTGGCGTATGAGAGTTCGTCGCTCCTTCGGGTCGGAGACCCCATGTAGGCGAAGGCGTTCGCCCCAATAATCCCATGGCGTCGCTGCGCCGATCGAGGCGCGTCCTTCCAGTTCTCGCATCGACACGGCATCCTTCGGGGTGAGTTCCGGTGCGTACCCTCGGGCCCGCATCAAGCCGGCCACGGTCCGGTTAAGCGGTTCCAACCGATAGTAGAGGATGTCATGTGCATCGAAGAAGACGGCTCGAATCATAGACCTCACACCTTAGTTGCTGAGCGACATCGTTGTCGTCGTCCTTCGGTAGAGATTCTATCCTTGCTTCGGTTATCACTTCCAACCCAAGAAATGGGACGTCCGGAGTCTTCAAGGCATGGGACGCGGGATGCTGCGGAGCCGCAGTGAGATTCCCTGCAGGAGCGCATGTGAAATCCTGAGAAGCGGATAGTGAAGTTCGATGTGACACGATCCACGCTCACAGGAGGCGGGTACGTCGGAACAAGTGGGGTGAATGTCAGTGAGGAGCCGAGGTGTGCTTCACCCGTGGACGCTCCTGATGAGCGTCCTCTTGTTTTCGTTCCTGTCAGCCCCGCGCGGTCCCTCGGGGGTCGCCGCGCCCGCCCTCGACCTGCAGGCCCTCATCAGGGACGCACGGGCCGAGGGGAACCTGGTGGTCTACCATCCCTCCAGCCGCATCAACGTCGCTGGGGGAATCTTCGAGAAGATGTATGGGATCAAGGTCAGGGGCACCAAGATGGGAGACCCTGAGCAGGCGGAGCGGGTGATCCGCGAGGTGGACTCCGGGAGGGTGCAGGTCGACGTCATCCACCATGAAGACGGCCCCTTCCTGGAGGCCCGGCTCATCCCCCGCGGGTACGTGGTGAGTTGGATTCCGCCCGACATGGCGACCGTGATCCCGGAGCGGTATCATTCCCCGCTTGTTGACAAAGTGCAGCCGCGGATCTTCACGTATAACTTCGAGACGTACGGCAGCGCGTGTCCCATCAGCAACGTCTGGGAGCTCGCGGATCCGAAATGGAAGGGCAAGGTCATCCTGCGTGATCCGGCCCTCACGCCCGCCAACCTGGCGTTCTTCGCCACGGTCGTCAGTTCGCCGCAGATGTTGGACAAGGCGTACCGGGATCTGTACGGCAAACCGCTGGAGCTCACGGAAGCCCCTGTGGGACGCATCAAGAATGCCGGCTGGGAGTTCCTGAAGCGCCTGTTCACCAACGATATCGTCGTGATGGGGAGTGACGAAGACATCGGCGACGCCGTGGGGGCCGCGGGCCAAAAGGCAGCGCCGATCGGCATGGTGACCCTGACCAAGCTGCGCGACAACAAGGCGAAGAATCTGAAACTGGGCACCTGCAAGACCCTCCAGCCGTTCATGGGGTATGCGCTGCCCGAATACGTCGTGATAGTGAAGAACGCGCCTCATCCCAACGCGGCCAAGCTGTGGGTCCACTTCAGCCTGACGACGGAAGGCATCTCTACGTGGACGATCGCCGATGTCGGCGGTTTCTCCGCCAACCCGCGGGTCCCGACCCACCCCGACAACGAGGGCACCTGGACGGCGTGGGAGAAGCGCCTGCTGCCCATCGACAACAAGCGCTCGATGGGGCTGCGTCAGGACGTCCTCGACTTCTGGCTGAAGTACGGCGCGAAGTAACCGGACATGCGACTGCCCTATCCGGGCCAATTTCGGTTCGGGTAGGGCAGTTCCGGAGCTTGGACCATGCCGCCAAGGGATCGTTGGAGTTGCTCTGGGTGAGCGACGAAATCGTCTACAAAACCGGTGGCGACCTGCGGCTGAGACGATTCTGGAACCGCACATCGGCTGTCTGGGCTCAGCCGACGGTGATCATCGCGGCGGTCCTGTTCATCCTGCTCACCTACCTGGTGATTGCCCCGGTCATCGCGCTGAGCATCAACAGCGTTCAGGTGGGGATCCGGGACAACGCCGTGATCGGTCTGGAGCCGGGCGTTTTCACCCTGTACTTTCTGAAGCGGGTCTTCAGTTCCGGGGTCAGCCGGGTCCTCTTCTGGGCTCCCTTGGTCCGGACGCTCTTCGTGGCACTGATGACGGCCGCGTTGGCTCTTCCGCTCGGCGCCGCGCTGGCCTGGCTCATCGTCAGGACGGATGTGCCCGGCCGTCGATGGCTCTCATCTGCCTTCGTGATCCCCTACATCCTGCCGTCGTGGACCTTCGCGGTAGTGTGGCTGACCTTGTTCAAGAACCGACGTCTCGGGGGACTGCCGAGCTTTGCCGAGTCCCTCGGCCTGTCGCCGCCGGACTGGCTGGCGTATGGCGCTGTCCCCATCATCCTTGCAGAGGCGCTGCACCTTTTCCCATTTGCCTTTCTCTTGTTCGGTAATGCCTTGCGCTCCCTCGACGTGCAACTGGAGGAGTCGGCGAGGGTTTTGGGAGCCTCAGGCCCCGTAGTCGCCCGCCGCATCGTGCTCCCGCTGCTGTTGCCGGCCCTGCTGGCCGCGCTGCTGCTGACGTTCACGCGGGTACTGGGCTCCTTCGGTACCCCGTACATCCTGGGATCACCGACGCGCTACACCGTGCTGCCCACGGCATTGTACAGTGCCTTCGTGACCGGCAGTACCGGCGTCTCTGCGGTCATCGCGGTGGTCATCATCTTGATCGGCATCAGCCTGGTCACCTTCGATATCGTGCTGGTGCGCGAGCATCGACGGTTCGTCACGATCGGAGGGCGCGGCTCGACGCGCCGCCTCGCGAAGCTGGGAAGGGCCCGGACGCCGACGGCCATCGCCGTGAACCTGGTCTTCGTCCTCACGACCGTTGTCCCGCTGGTCACCCTGAGCCTCGCCACGGTGATGAAACGGCCCGGGGTGTTCGCCCTTCACAACCTCAGTCCCGTCTATTGGCTCGGTGCGACGATCCCCGCCATGCCGGGCCAGCGCGGTCTGCTGCTCAGCCCAGATATCTGGCATGCGGCCTGGAACAGCCTCCGTGTCGCGGGTTTGGCCGCGATTTTCTGCGGCTTGGGGGGACTGTTCGTCGGATACGCGGTGGTGAGGCTGCCGCAGGCTCGAGTCTCACGGTATCTGCGGCAGGTCTCGTTCCTCCCTTACCTGGTTCCCAGCATCGCCTTCGCCGCGGCCTATATCTCTCTGTTCGCGGTGCCCCGGGGCATCGTGCCGAGCCTCTACGGAACGATGATCCTCCTGGGCCTGGCCATGAGTGTGAAGTACTTGCCCTATGCGTCCCGGACGGGGATTTCGGCGATGATGCAGCTTGGCAACGAGCCCGAGGAGGCCGCCCAGGTCTGTGGAGCGTCCTGGCCTAAACGTATGGCGCGCATCGTCATCCCGCTGCTCAAGGGCGGGTTGATGACGGGGGCGCTGCTGCCGTTCATCACCGGCATGAAGGAGCTCAGCCTGGTGATCATGCTGGCCTCGCCGGGGACCGAGCTGTTGACGACCCAGACGCTGCGGTTCATCCAATACGGCTACAGCCAGCTGGCTGACGGGACTGTCCTCATCATCGTCGCCATCGTCGTCGTCCTCACGTTCCTGGCCGAGCGTCTCACGGGCAGCAACCTGGCCTCGGGACTGGAAGGTGGAGCGTAGGGCCATGGCGCGCATTGAGCTGGAGAACGTGGGGAAGACCTTTGCCGGCGCCGTCGCTGCTGTGGCCGATCTGACGCTCTCCATCCCGGACGGCAGCTTCATCACCCTGCTGGGACCCTCAGGCTGTGGGAAGACGACCACACTACGCATGATCGCGGGACTGGAGCGACCTGATCGCGGCGAGATCCGCCTGGACGCCCGGCGGCTGTTCTCCGAGCGTACCGGAGAGTGGGTGCCCCCCGAGCGGCGCGGGGTGGGGCTGGTGTTCCAAAGTTACGCCCTGTGGCCGCACATGACCGTCGAGCAAAACGTCGCCTTCGGCCTGGAGATGAAGGGCGTCAACCGACAGGAACGCCGGGAGCGGGTGCGCTGGGTCTTCGAACTGCTGCACATCGGCGGACTGGAGCGTCGCTACCCGATGCAGCTGTCGGGCGGTCAGCAGCAGCGGGTCGCGCTGGGGCGGATGCTGGCGATCAGCCCGGACGTGCTCTTGCTCGATGAACCGCTCTCGAATCTGGATGCCAAGCTGCGGCTGGAAACCCGCGTCGAGCTGAAGCGTCTGCACGCAGAGCTGCGGAACACCGTGGTCTACGTCACGCATGACCAGCTGGAAGCGATGACCCTGTCCACGGAGATCGCCGTGATGAATCAGGGCCGTCTCCTGCAGCTGGCCCCGCCGATGCAGATCTACCAGCAGCCGGCCACGCAGTTCGTCGCGGAGTTTGTAGGGCATCCGCCGATCAACCTCTTCGGCGTCGAGGAGCGGCGCGGCGCTGAGATCGCGCGCTCGATCCTCACCTTCTTCCCTCAGCTGGCGGCACGGAGCCGCGTGGTGGGGGTCCGTCCCGAAGCGATGGTGCTGCTCCCCGCCGGCACGGTGCCGCCCGCGCGCTCCTGGAGCCATGCCGCGATCGTGGAAACCGTGCTGCCGACAGGATCAGAATGGATCATTGGACTGCGGCTCGGAGATGCCTCAGCCTTTGCCCTCACCGTTGATGAGAAGGTCCGTGAGCCCCGGCAGCCGATCACGCTGGTCGTGGATCTCAAGCACTTCCACTTTTTCGACGGCGAGGGTAACAGGGTCGACTGAACCGCGATCTCCCCGGCCGCTCACCGCGCAGGTTATCATTAGAGGTAGCACCCCGCGCCCCACGCGGAGGAAATGGACGTAGGAGGCGAGGTCATGTGGACATCGCGTCTCGCCGGGACCTTGGTGTTCGTCTTCGCGCTTGCCCTTCTTCCATCTACGCCTGTCGCCGCCCAGGCTGTGCAGGTGATCGTTGACGGATCGCCGATCGTCTTCGACCAGCCCCCGATGACCATCGGCGGACGCGTCCTCATCCCGCTGCGGGGTGTATTTGAGCGGCTCGGGGCTTCCGTGCAATGGGATCGGGCGAGCAACACCGTGCTAGCCACCCGCGGCTCATCTCAGATCCAGCTGACCATCGGCAGCCGGGTCGGGTTCGTGAACGGACGCCAGGTGACGCTGGATGTTCCTCCCATGGTGGTCGGCGGGCGGACCCTCGTCCCGCTTCGTTTCGTCAGCGAGGCGATGGGAGCCCGAGTGGACTGGGATCCGGCAAGCCGCGCAGTTTTCATTACATCGGCCGGCGCGGCTCCGCCCGCCGTGCCCCAACCGCCTGTCGTCCAGCCGCCGCAGCCTCCGATTCCGAGCCAGTCCGTCATCCAAGGCAGGGTGTTCCGGGTAGATGCGAGCAGTTCGCGGCTGTACGTGCAACGCGGCGATCAGATCCACACGATCATCATCACACCGGATACGGTGATCACCCGGACCGACACCGGCACCGGAGCTGGAGTCACAGTTGACCTCACCGGTCTGCGTCGTGGTGACGCCGTCTCGGTGACAGTGGACGCGCGGGGCCGAGCCATCGTCGTGAAGGCTACGACGCGCGAACTGACCGGACGCATCGAGGCAATCTCCGGCCAAGCCATCAAGCTGGTCGGCGGCGTGACCCTCACCTTGTCCGACGATGCCGAGGTGACGCTCGACGGCCGGACCGTCGCGCTCTCTGACCTCCGTCCCGGCATGGACGTGAGGATCCGGCTGAATCCGCAGACGAACGCCGCGGAAGAGGTAACCGCGAAAGCGGCCGGAGTGCAGCCCCCACCGTCCGCGGTGGTCCGGATCACGTCGATCACCCACTCCGCCGAGCGCCCCCTCCGCGCGGGCGAGACGCTCACCGTGACGGTCCGGGGGAATCCCGGCGGTCAGGCCACGTTTGACATCTTCGGCGTTGCTCAGGGTGTCGCGATGGCCGAGGTATCCCCGGGCGTCTATCGAGGCAACTACACGGTACAGCCGAATGACAACGTCCTCACCGCCGGGGTCTTCGGACACCTCCGGGTGGGCGGGCAAGATGCGGTGCCGGTACAGGCCGGGAACCTTGTCTCGATCGACGGCCGCGCCCCCGTGATCCGGGCCCGCGTCCCCGAGCCGAACATCGTGATCAACAACACACGGCCGAATATCCTCATCACCTTCGACGACCAGGGCGGGACCGGAGTCGACACGGCGAACTCGACGCTGGCCGTCAACGGGCAGAACGTCACCGGCAGCGCGGCGTGGAGCGAGACCGCTGTCGCCCATACTCCTGCCCAGGCGTTGCCTCAGGGCCCGGTCAACGTACGGATCGTCCTGCGGGACAGAGCCGGCAACCAGACGACCGACTCATACACGTTTGCCATCGGCGTGGCGCAGGGCGCGCTGGTTCGCGCGGTGACGGTGAACCCGACCACGAATCTCCGCGCCGGGCAGGTGATCACGGTCACCGCGCTCGGCGAACCCGGGGGCCAGGCATCATTCAGCATCGAAGGCGTCGTGACTAACGTCTCGATGAGCGAAACTCAACCCGGCGTCTACGTAGGCCAGTTTACTATCGGTAACCAGAGTGCGCAGAATGCGCGGGTACTGGTCACGTTGAACCGTGCCGGGCAGACCGTGACGGTCGCCGCTTCCTCGCGCATCTCCATCATCGGCGTGGCCGGAACGCCGACGATCACATCTCCGGCGGCGGGAACGCGGGTCGGGAGCCCGATCACCATCCGCGGGACGGCCGCGCCGGGATCGCGGGTGATCGTCCGCGTCGATTACCGCGGAACGATGCTGGTGTTCCAGGTGAGCGGCACCTATGGGGAGGTCGCCACGACCGCGGATGCCTCCGGGAACTGGCAGGTTTCGGTCCGCCCGTCGACGCGGATCCCCGATGCGCAGCTCACGATCACGGTCCGCGCGATCGATCCCGGCGGCCGCGAGTCATCTCCTGTAACGGTGCAAGTGGTGCAGAGTTGAGTCCGGGGTCCGGGATCAGGCAGAACCCGGAATTGTGGCAGCGCCTCTCGCGAGATTCGAAACACCCTGACTGGCGGAGGGGTCGGGGGACCGGGTCTCCCGACCCCTTGAGCAATCTAGTGGTAGTCCGAATACCCTCCGGTGCTCTGGTTCGTCACGCCCGCAGACGCCTTCAGGGCTGGAGTGGCAACATGCCATTTGCCGCCGCCAGGTCCGTCTAGACCCTCTCCGTTGACCTGACCAGGTTTCGTGTCTGGCGCGTATCGGTAGAGCAAATGGCGATTGTAGGCCACCTGCGATCCATTGGCGGTCCGGGCGATGGCCAGCTTACCTGGCAATGACGCCGGAGCGGTCGGGGTTGCGGCAGTCAACAGCGGCGGCCACACACTGGCGCACCCCCCTGTGCAGGCGCTGACAGTCGGCTTGTCAGACGTGAGGTAGTAGAGTGCGGCTCCCCCACTGTCGACGAGAATCTCCTGGGACTTTCCCCCGACGGTGGCGGCGGTCGTGTTCACAGTGAAGGACGCGCCTTGTACTGTGGATCCCGCTACCCACGCTACCCCCGCGAAAGCCAGGGCCACGATGAAATAAGGAATCGGCTTGCGTAGCATCTTGCACCACCCCTGTGTCCAGGATTCGCGTTTCCTGTCTACTCGGTGAACGTGGCGGTTCCGTAACTTTCATGTAAGGCACTCATCGCATCAGCGTGAATGCTGCGGAGGCCCGACGCTCGACTCACTCTCTGCTCCCTTCGTACAGCGGCGCCGCCAACTTCAACCACTACTCCTGCTAGCGGTTTGGGCTCTGGAGGAGTTCCTTGAAACGCTCAGGGCCACAGGGCTAGATGCGCTGGAACGCCGCGTTGGCGTCGACCTGCTTGTACTCAACAAACTCGACAGGCGCGAGACAGTTCGGGTAGAGTATCACAGCAAACCTCTTAACGGCCGCCGATTCTCCGTGAATCCGGGTGGCTTCTGCATCCCGCCACACAAAAATGGACAAAGCGCGTCAGGTGGGCGGACTCCTGCCACACCTCGTAGCGCAGCGCTCCAGCCTCATTCGCGCGCACGTAGGCCACGAACTCGTGTATTGCCGCGAGGCACTGCTCGAGGGCATCGGGACGTACTTCGTAGCGTGCCAGCTCGTGAATCTCGCCGGGATTGCCTCGAATGTGGATC
>DATDEG010000022.1:0-2215 GCA_036523465.1 bacterium | reverse complement strand
CAGCGTGAACGAGGGCAGCGCAAGGTGGCTCAGCGCGTCCACCACCGCCCGGCCGTTGCCGGTCAACAGCGCCGGGATGAGCGCCGGCCCGCGCCCGAACGAGGGCAGGACGTTGAGGCGGACGGCAAAGAGGAGGATGAGGAGGACGCCAAGCCAGAACACGGGCATCGAGACGCCGAGCTGGGCGAGCAGCATCGTTGCAGTATCGATCGCCCGGCCGCGCCGGCGCGCCGCGACCAACCCCAGGGGGATGCCGATCCCGATGGCCAGGATGAGCGAGAGGAGCGCGAGTTCGAGCGTGGCCGGAAGGGTTGAGGTGATCAGCCGCAACACGGGGACGTCGAGGGTGACCGAGCGTCCGAGGTCCCCGCGCACCGTCCGGGCGAGATACAACCCTAACTGCACGAGGAGCGGACGGTCCAGTCCGAGCAGGTGCCGGAAGCGGGCCAGCTCTTCCACCGACGCATCCTGCCCGAGCAGCGCGATCGCCGGATCGCCCGGAACCAGGAGGAGCAGCGCAAAGGCCAGCACGGCCGCCCCGAGCACGACCGGGATGAGGTGGAGCGCCCGCCGCGCCAGGTAGCGGGTCACGCTCGCCGAGAGGGGACCCGGCTACTGCACGCCGGTGTTCCAGATCGCGCGGAAGTTGCCCGTCGGATTCGGCCGGAACCCCTGCACGCGCTTGCTCTGGACGACGATGTAGCCCTGATACGTCAGGACGTAGTAGGGAAGGTCCTGGGCGACGATCCGCGCCGCGTCGCGGTAGATGCGGGCCCGCTCGGTCGGGTTGGACTTCTGCCGGCCTTCATCGAGGAGTGCATCCACGCGAGGGTTCGTGTATTTCTCCCAGTTGCTGCTCCCCTTGCTGTGGAACTGATTGTACATCCCCCGGTCGGGATCGATGAGGTTGAGCCATCCCAGCAACGCGACCTGATAGTTGCCGGCGACCAGGGCCTGGACGAGCGCCGGAAACTCCGTGATCTCCGCCCGCGCGTCGACGCCGGAGGACCGCAGGATGCTGATCAGGAGCTCGACGACCTGGATGCGGTTCGGATCCTCACTGTGCGTGCGGACGACGAGGGAGAGCCGCTGCCCGCCGCGGTCGAGGACCCCGTCATTGTTCGAATCGGTCCATCCCGCTTCCGCGAGCAGGGCTTTGGCCCGGGCGATGTCATGTCCGGGCTGCGTGATCTCATCCGTGAACACGCCCGCCCAGGCGGGGAGGAGGATCGAGCTCGCCGGCACGTCCATGGATCGGTAGATCTGCTTCACGATGGTCTGCTGCGGGATGAGGGAGGCGATCGCCCGGCGGACGCGCACGTCGCGCATCAGGGGATCGGCCGTGTTCATGTTCAAGTACGTGATCCCCAGGCCAGTCATCTCGGTGACCGTCAACCGGCTGTTGCCCTTGAGGCGTCCGACGTCCTGGGGCGACAGTGGCGAGTGGATGAGATCGACGTCGCCCGACTCGATCGCCGCCGCGCGCGTCGTATTGTCGGGGATGATGTTGAACACCACCTGCGAGGCTTTCGGCGCGCCCTTCCAGTAGCCGGCGTTTGCCTCGAGCGTGATCCGGCTGTTGCGCTGCCAGGAGACGAAGCGGAACGCGCCCGTGCCGACGGGGCGCGTGGCATAGTCCGCGCCCATCTGCTCCACGGCGCGCTTGGAGACGATGCCCATGTCAAGGTACTTGAACAGCGGTGCGTAGGGCGCGGCGAGCGTGATGCGCACCGCCGTATCGTTCTCGATTCCCTCGATCTTGCTGATCGGCGTGTACAGGCCGCGGAACGGCGCGCGGAACGCGGGGTCGAGGATGGTCTGGTACGTGAAGATGACATCTGCGGCGGTCAGCGGACTGCCGTCATGGAACCGGACGTTCCTGCGCAGCCGGAAGACCCACACTGTTGGAGAAACTTCCGTCCATGACTCGGCGAGCGCCGGCTGGACGCGGAGCTGCGGGTCGATCTCGACGAGGCCGTCGAAGATCTGCTCGCCGACCCGCCGGGCGGTCGTGTCGTTCGCCAGCCGCGGATCCAGCGTGCCGGCATCTACGTCCAATCCGATCCGCAGGACGGATCCGCCCGGCGCCGCGCCCGCGGGGACGAGCGGAGTGACGCCGACGAGCGTAGCCAGGAGAACGGCCAGAGACAGGCGCAACACGGACATCGTATAGGGCTCCCTTCTCTATCGAGTTGGTCAAAGTCAAAGATGATTA
>DATDEG010000021.1:0-5592 GCA_036523465.1 bacterium | reverse complement strand
GACGTAGATCGCCGGATGGTGGTCTCCGCTCTGGTCGGTCTCGAGGACGACGGCGACCGCGTCTGGACCCGCGGCGTCGACGAAGTACTGCAGCGGAACGATCCCTTCATCCATGATGCCGCGCGACCGGTCAAACGAAAGCACGCGCGCCAGGTAGGACCGCTGGTTCCAGAGCTCCGCGGCTCGGGATGCTTCCGACAGGAGGTACGGGATGACCTCGGACGGCTCGATCCGCGGCCGCGGCAGCGTCATCCCGAAAAACGTCTCTGCCAGATGTCTCGCCAGGACGCGGGCATTGTGACGGAACCCGCCCAGCCCGCCCGAGTTGCTCGGGACGCCGTGCTTGCGCAGCCCGACGGCGCCCTGACTGACCGCCCCCGCGAAGAACAGACCCTTGACCGTGGTGCTTTCCCAGAACGGAGTGAGGGCGGGTAGGCGGTCCTGTGCAAACGTCGCCAGTCCAAGATCGCGCAGGTCTCCAAGCGGCGCCGTCCAGCCCGTGGCCGCGATGATGGCATCGCCTTCCAAGACGAAGTTACCCGGCCGTGTCGTCCCCGACGCGGTCACGCGGAACCCTCGCGGCACGACCTCGATCAGGCTCGTCGCCCCGTCGAGCATGAACACACCGCCCCCAAGGATGTGATCCTCGTAGGGCAGCAAGTAGCGCGCGCGGACGCCGGCGGTGCTGTGGGTGTTTATCGAGAGCAGCACAGGGCGCGGGGAGACGAGGATGATCTCCCGGCAGATCGGCAGCAGCGCGTCGGCGATCTCGAATGCCGAGGTGCGCTTACCCAGGATGAGGAGGCGCTTCCCGGCGTACGCGCCGGACGGTCGCGCCTCGGCGTAGTGCGGGACGTGTGCGATCCCGGGGATCTCGGGCTTCCAAGGCTCGGCCATTCCCACGGCGAACACCGGGACCCGGCAGCGATACTCGCCATCGGAGGTGTGGATGGTGAAGCCATCCTCAGTCTGCGCGGTGCCTTGCCACCGGCAGCTGTGGCGGACGGACACACCGGCGCGCGCCACGAACGCCGCGAGAGACGCTTCCATCTCCGCCCGCGTCGGGAAGTACGAGTCGCCCTTCATGAACTCCGGCACGAGCGCCTGGTGCGCGGGCTCATCGGCCAACAAGGTGTTCCAGTCGTACCAGGCGTAGTGGCGGGAGTCGGGCCTGACCGGGGCGTGCGGCTTCGACCAGGTATTCAGCCGCTGGTAGATCGGGAAGTTGCGGAACATCCCTCCCGGCCGGTCGTCAGCCGACAGGATGGCGTGGCGGATCCCCAGGCGCGTCAGGAAGTAGCTGAGCTGCAGCCCGCCGGGACCGCTGCCCACAACGACGACCGGATACGTTCCGGGCGGAAACGGTGCGCTCGCCGCGGTTGACCGGCTCGTTCCTACCGCCATAGCGTCGTGCTCCGCAGGCGCCGGGCTTCCGCCTGGAGCATCCGGAAGGTGACCGGACCGTGGCGGAGGAGAAACGGCGCGACATCAGCGGCGGGGAGCACGAGACAGCGGAGTGTGCGCAGGGCGACGACATCGGCGGCCGGGGGCTCGCCGAGCAGGACGGAAATCTCGCCGAAGAAGTCACCCTTCCCCAGGGTGGTGCGCTGGACGCCGTCGATGACGACACCGGCGTCGCCTTCGAGGATGATGTAGAGGTTGCTCCCGCTGAATCCCTGCCGGAGGATGCGCTGGCCTTCCCCGAAAACCTCCTCCTCGAAGGTCTGCACCACCTCCTCGAGCTGCGGCCGCGAGAGATCCGCGAACAGCGTGAGCGCGGCCAGCGTATCAATCAGTTCCTCCCGTCCAGGCATCAGCTCTCCCCCGCGCGTTCAAGCGCCGCGCGCAGCGCCCGCTTGGTGAACACCCTGGCGAGATGGCTCCGGTAGGACGCGTTGGCGAAGAGATCCTCGTTCACGTCAACGCCGTCGGCGGCCTGTTCGGCAGCCGCGACGATCGCCGCATCGCCGGCGGTCTGCCCCGCAAGCGCCCGTTCAACGCCCCGCGCCCGGTACGCGGCCGGCCCCACGCCCGTCACGCCCACGCGCACCTCCGTGAATCGGCCGCCGGCACGACGCACCCACGCCGCCACCCCGACGACCGCGAAACCGGATGCGGGGTGCGCGAACTTGAGATAGGCGGCGCCGGTCCCCTGCGGAATCCTCGGCAGGCGCACCTCGGTGAGAACCTCGTCGTGCTCCACTGCCGATGTCAACACGCCGGTGAAGAACTCGTGCGCCCGAATGGTCCGCTCACCACGGGGGCCCCGCGCCACCAGCTCCGCCTCGAGCACGAGGACGGCAGCCGGGTAATCGGCCGCGGGATCCGCGTGCACGAGACTACCTCCGATCGTCCCGGCATTCCGCACCTGGACGTCGCCGATACGGGCCGCCGCCTCCGCCAGGAGCGGCAGTCTAGTGCGGATCAGATCCGAAGATTCGATCTGCCAGTGGGTCGTCAGCGCTCCGATGGTGATGCGCTCTCGGCCGTCGCGGATCCCGCGCAGCTCCTGCAGCCGTCCGAGATCGATGACATGCGGCGGGGAGATCACCCGGAGCTTCATGAGCGGCAGGAGACTGTGGCCGCCGGCGAGCAGTTTCGCCTCCGGCAAGCGCTGCAGTAGTTGCAGGGCTTCGTCCACCGTGGCCGGTCGGTGGTACTCGAATGCGGCGGGGATCACTGCGTTCCCTGCGCTGCGGGGAAGTCGCGCGGAATCGCCGGCGCGCCGTCTTCACGCAGCTTCCGCGCAGCCCAACGGATGGAGTTCACGATGTGCTGGTAGCCGGTGCAGCGGCACAG
The DNA here is from genome assembly GCA_036523465.1 of bacterium. Taxonomy (GTDB): domain Bacteria; phylum Sysuimicrobiota; class Sysuimicrobiia; order Sysuimicrobiales; family Kaftiobacteriaceae; genus Kaftiobacterium. Next base: position 2,793 of record DATDEG010000021.1, on the reverse strand, counting down.
ATTGCCATCCAGACCATGGCGGATCTCCGCGTCGCTGGGGTCCGGGTGGCGCTCGATGATCTGCAACGCGGTGAGCATCATACCCGGCGTGCAGAAGCCGCACTGAAGTCCGTGCTCCTCCCAGAACCCCTGCTGCACAGGATGAAGAACGGGACCGCGTGCCAATCCCTCCACGGTAATGATCTCCGCGCCGTCGGCCTGCGCGGCGAGGAATGTGCAGGACTTCACGGCAAGCCCGTTCATGATCACCGTACAGGATCCGCAGCTCGTCGTGTCGCAGCCGACGTGCGTGCCGGTGAGTCCCAAGGCCTCGCGCAGATAGTACACGAGCAGCAATCGTGGCTCGACATCCGACTCGTGTTTCACCCCATTGACCGTAACGCTGATCGGTCTCTTCACACCTACCTCCTTCGTGCCTTCGACCGATTCGTATTCGCCAGTCCCGCGTCCGGGTCCCCTCACTGTCCGGCTTCCTCCGCGAGTGCGCCGTACCCCGGGTGCCTCAAACTCCTGTCGCGGATTGGGGACGAAAAAGCCCCGCGAAAGTCTGCCCAGCCATGTTTAGGTGGGGGGCGAGCGGGTAAATAGAGGTCGGCGGCCTGCCGTGCCGCCTGCCTCGCCGAAGTGGGCGACCTGGTGCCCCGCCGGGTCGCCCCCCTGTTTTTCTCAAGCCTAGTGATGTTCTTCTCGAGCCTACTCAGATCTCAGCCGGCGCCTCAGATAGGGGTCCCCGTCGGACCCTCTCGCACCAATTAAGAATCCATGGCTTGCGAGATCCCGGAGACCCCTCCAGCCGGAGGGATGGGAAGTCATGCCCTTGTTGGCTGTTAAGTATCCTAAAATTTCTTATTCATGTGACCTTGCGTATCCTCATCTCGGTCCGGACTAGTTCCGACAACATTGAGTGCGGGAGCCCGGCAAGGCAGCATCGAACGGACGTATCGTGCTGGCTCCACGCCTTGAACGAGAACGGCTCTGGGAGGGCCTCCAGCGGGGCTGTGACGTTCTCGTCGTGGGCGGTGGCATCACGGGGGCGGGGGTGGCCCTCGACGCCGCTTCTCGGGGCTATAGAGTGGTCCTGGTCGAGCGTGCGGACTACGCCTCCGGGACGAGCAGCCGCTCCACCAAGCTCGTGCACGGGGGCCTCCGATACTTGCCTCAGTGGCAGTTTGGATTGGTCCGGGAAGCCCTCCGCGAGCGGGAGCGGTTGCGGACCCTGGCGCCGCACCTCGTGTCTCCCCTCTCCTTCGTGGTCCCCCTCTATCGCGAGACGAAGCGTCCCCTGGGCATCCCGATTCCCGGAGCGTTTCGCTGGGCGACTGCCCTCGGAGTGGGGTTCGGACTGTCCGTCTACGATCTGCTCAGCCGCTCGGACCTCCGCTCCCGCAGGCTGACCGCGGCCCAGGCCTCGGCCGCCTTTCCCGGTCTGCGTACCGACACACTGCGAGCCGCCTTCCTCTATCATGACGCAGCGACCGACGACGTACGCCTCACACACGCCGTGCTCGCGACCGCGAGACGATTTGGCGCGGTGACGATGAATTACGTCGAGGTGATCGCGCTGGCTGCGGGACAGCCTCCGCGGGTCACACTCAAAGACCGGCTGTCCGGGGCTTCCGTGATCATCGAGGCCCGCCACGTCGTCAACGCCGCCGGCGTGTGGGCTGAATCGATCGCGTCACTCGGTGGTGCTCCGGAGGCGTTTCGCATCGAGCGCAGCAAAGGGGTCCATCTCGTCCTCGACGCTCCTCATGCACTGGAGCATGCGCTCGTCATCCCGGAGACCGATGATGGTCGTTTGGCCTTCGCCGTCCCCTGGCGAGGACGGCTCATCCTCGGGACAACCGACGATCCATATGCCGGAGAACTCGACGACCCGACGGTCACCGCCGCCGAGGCCGCGTACCTACTCGACCACTTCAACCGTTACCTGACGGAACCGGTGCGCGTCGGGAATGTCATCGGCGCATACGCCGGCCTGCGTCCCCTCGTCCGCCGCGGCGCGTCGCGTACGGCCGCCCTCTCCCGCAGCCACGAGGTCGTCGATCACGCAAACGGGCTCGTCTCGATCATCGGCGGGAAGCTGACTACCTACCGGCAGATGGCGGAAGATGCGGTGAACGTGATCATCCGCCGCGATGGGCGGCGTACTGCCTCCCGGACACGGACGCTCATCCTCGACGGAGGAGAGCAGCCTGATGACACCTTGCGGACACTTGCCGCTTCGGAGCCGGACCTCGGGCTGCCGGTGGGCACAGCCGGTCACCTCTATCGGACGTACGGCGCACGCGGCGGCGATATCCTCGACGTGGCCCGCAGAGAGGGTGTGCCCTCGGCGCTCGTCGGCGAGCTCCCTGTCCTGGCCGCAGAGGTGACCTATGCGTGCCGGGCCGAGCAACTGATCTCGCTGGCGGACTTCATGTTCCTCCGCAGCCGGCTCGCGATCCTCGATCGAGACCACGGCCGGGCCGCACTGCCGCGGATTGCCGCGCTGATGGCCGCAGAATTAGGGTGGAGCGCGTCAGAGCAGAATCGCCAGATCGCCGCCTATGAAACTGCACTCGTCCATGAGACCGCGTTCAGCCAGCTCCCGGAGAAGGTAGCATCTCGGATAGCGACGTGAGGACGTAGTCCGGCCGGATCGAGGAAGCGGCAAGGCCGTCCGCGTCCGTCGCCCCCGTCAGGACGAGTGCCGACGCCATCCCCGCGGTTCGGGCCAGGGCGATATCGGTCTCCAGCCGGTCTCCTGTGATGAGGACTGAGGCCGGCGCCAACGCGAGCCGGGCCAGGATG
>DATDEG010000020.1:0-1721 GCA_036523465.1 bacterium | reverse complement strand
CGTCTCCAGGATGCCATCCGGAAGGACCGGCAAGACCGCCGCTTCAAGGGATAGCCTATTTCGTGCGCCTCCACGTCGCTTTCCACCCCTCACTGCTCGCCACGGGGAGCCAGCCGCCCGTGTCACCGACCCGCCCGCAGGTCTGCGTCGTCGTGGACGTGATGCGGGCGAGCACGACGATCATCACGTTTCTGGAGCGCGGTGCCTCGTGCATCTACGTCGCGTCCGGTATCGAGGCGGCGCGGGTGGGTGCCGCCTCGATCCGCGGCGCGGTGCTCGCGGGTGAACTAGACGGCGTGGCCCCCCCGGGGTTCGACTACGGCAACTCGCCTGTCGAAGTCTCGGCGGCAGAGATCGAGGGGCGGGCCGTGATCTTCGCCACCACGAACGGGACCGTCGCGATCCGGGCCGTGGAGGGACTGGGTCCGGTCTTCATCGGCGCCCTGCGCAACGCCGGTGCTGTCGCGGATGAGGCGGCGGCATCGGCGCGCGACGAAGCGTGCGACCTGACCATCATCTGTGCCGGACGTGAAGGATCCTTCGGAGTCGACGATGCCTACTGCGCCGGCGCGCTGGCCGATCGCCTCCTCGCCGGGGGGTCCTTTGACCTGACCGACGGCGCGGAGGCAGCCCTACGCCTGTACCGTTCAGAGCCTGACGCGCGGGCCCTCTTCACGCGCTCTGCGGCAGGCCGGAATATCATGCGTTTGGGGCTTACACCGGACATCGACTACTGCGCGGAGTCCGACGCCAGCACGATCGTGCCCCGGCTCGGCCGGGAACTGCGGATGTTGGACGATGGGGGGGCGGACCGATGAGGATCGCGCTGGCAGTGCTGCTCACGCTGCTCCTCGCCGAGGGCGCGGCGGCGCAGCTCACGATGCAGTTTTCCGGCGACATCATCGTCCCACGCGAGGCCACCCATCAGGGCACGGCGATGACGATGAACGGCCGCATCATCGTCGACGGCATGCTGCGCGGCGATGCGCTGACGATGAACGGCGACGTTTCCGTCACGGGAACGGTGACCGGCAGCGTCCGGACCTTCAACGGCAACATCGACCTCGCCTCGACCGCGGTCGTGGGCGGAGATGTCTGGACGGCGAATGGTCGCATCAGCCGGGCCCCGGGCGCCCAGGTGCACGGACGGATCCGTGCTGAGACCGCGCCGTCCTCGCCACTGCCGGCCCCCCCGCAATCCCCGCCGTCTCCCGTTCCGCCGGTCACGCCCGTTCCGCCGTTCACGCCCGTTCCGCCGGTGACCCCTACACCGCCGGTGATGCCTCCGCCTCAGGTCACTCCGCTTCCCCCATTTGCGCCGCAAACTCCATGGGACGGGATGTGGCATCCCTGGTGGTCGCGCGTGATGCGTGCTGTAGCCACGATGACCCTCCTGGGCTTCATCGTCCTCGCGGCGCTCGTCACCGCGGTCTTCCCCCGGCAGATCCGCATCGTCGCCTCGACGCTCTCCGCGGCCCCTGGGGAGTCGCTGCTGGCGGGGCTTGCCGTCTGGGTCCTCCTACCTCCGCTCGGCATCGTTTTGGCGATAAGCATCGTGGGAATTCCGGTTGCGGTGATGCTGCCGCTCATCGTTGCCGCCGTTGGTCTCGTCGGCATTGCTGGGGTTGCCCTCCTCATCGGGCAGCGTATCATCGGTGCGTTTCAGCGGGAACGGAGCGAAACGCTGGACGCCGTGGTCGGCGCGGCGCTGCTCGGCGTCC
>DATDEG010000019.1:0-5177 GCA_036523465.1 bacterium | reverse complement strand
GCTTTACCCCACGCCTTCACGATGTTCTCCATGTCCTTGGGGCGGGCTTTGATGACATCCTTGCGGAAAATGAGCACGTCGACGATCAGGTTCGGCGTCGTCGAGGAATCGACCAGCACCTTACCGTGGGGGGCCTTCTTCCCCTTGGTAAGCCAGGGCTCCCAGGTGACCGCCGCGTCGACCTTGCCGGCCACGAAGGCAGCCCCCGCGTCGCCCGCCGTCATGTTGACCATCGTGACGTCATTGAGCGAGAGCCCGTTCTGCTGGAGAACATAGGCAAGGAAGAAGTGGCTCACCGATCCCTCGCTGAACGCTACCTTCTTCCCCTTCAGGTCCTTTACCGAGGCGATCGTCTTACGCGCCACGATGCCGTCGCCGCCCTTGGAGTCGTCCATCGGGAGGATCGCCGCCATCTGAAAGTCGGGCTTGAGGCGCTGCACGACCGTGTCGATCGTCGTCATCATCCCGTCGATGCGCTTCGCGGCCAGTGCCGGGTAGCGCGTCTTGGTGTCTTCCATGTTGATGAGCTCGACCGACGTGCCGAGCTCCTTCAAGAACCCCTTCTTCTCGGCCAGGAAGAGCGGCCCGTAGCCGACCCAGACCGGATAGCCGATCTTGAGCGGCGCCATCGATGCGGCGTGCGTGGCCGGCTGGACGAGCAGTCCGGCCATCAGCACGAGCATGAGGAGCATGGTGATGCGGCTGCCTTTCACGATCGCACCTCCCCGATGATATCCCGCGTGAATACGAAACAACATTCGGTACTCAACTGATCTCTCCCGCAATCGAGAGCCATGAAGAAGGGATAGGAGTACCACAGAGTGTCCACAGTTTATCCCTATCCCCTACCCCGCCGTTCGACAGGGCGGCGGATCGCGCGCTGGATCCGCCGCTCGGATTCTCGCTCCGCGATGCGCTCGCGTTTGTCGAAGTGACGCTTCCCGCGGGCCAGCCCCAGTTCCACCTTCGCGCGTCCGCGTCGAAAATACAGCCGCAGGGGGATCAACGTGTATCCTTTCTGCGCCGCGCGGCCCCCCAACCGGTCCACCTCACGGCGGTGGAGGAGCAGCTTGCGCCGGCGTTCGGGATCGTGGTTGAAGATGCTGCCGGGATCGTAGGGCGGGATGTGCATGTGGTACAGCCACACTTCGCCGGCTTCCACCCGGGCGAAGGCTTCCTGGATGCTGGCCCGCCCGATCCGGAGCGACTTCACTTCCGTTCCGGTGAGGACTAACCCGGCTTCGACGGCCTCGTCGATGAAGTACTCGTGGCGGGCGCGGCGGTTGCTGGCGATCAGGTGCTCGTCGTCGGTCATGGCCTACCGGATGCCGATGTTGTGGGAATCGACGCTATGCATGCTGGCGGAGGTTGCTGCCGATGCCGACGAAGAGCAGTCCCACGACCGACGCGGCGATCTCTACCAAGCGGGTTCCGGCCTGCCCGAGGCCGCCGGCGAGCGCTCCGAATGCGGCCAGAAGAAGGATGATCCAGCCGCCGGTTTCCATGAATGCGCCGAAGCCGTAGGGACGCGTGCGGCGGAAGTAGGCGAGGTGATGGCGCACGATGATTGCGGCGCAGACCGCCGCGCCGATCCAGCCCACGGCGAGGAAGAACGGGGTCATGCGCCGTTTCTCACCACGACGTAGCCGATCCCCTCAGCCACGATATCACCGTCCGCGCGCGTCACCTCGGCGCGCGCGGTCATCATCCCGGCCTTGCGCCCGGTCTCCTGCGCCGTGACGACCAGGCGGTCGCCGGGATGGGCCTCGCGGCGGAACCGGACTTCGATCTTGGCGGTGACGGCCTCCTCTCCTCTGAGGAACCAGACGTTGGCCAGCGCGTCGTCGATGAGCGCGGCGAGGATGCCGCCGTGGACGAGCCCCGCGTATCCGACGTGGAGATCGGTGGGGATGAACTCGGCGCGGATCCCCTCTCCGGCGGGTGTGAAGCGCAGCCTGAGCCCGATCGGATTGTCCGGGCCGCACACGAAGCAGTTCCTGGCGTCCCTCACGGCGTGTGCGGTTCTCCCCAGGGCCGTCGCTCCCCCCGCAGGAGGTCGACCGCGTGCCCGAGCGCAGGGGAGATCACTTCGAGCCACTCCTGGACCGCCTTCGGACTGCCCGGGAGATTGACGATCAAGGTCCGCCGCCGGATACCCGCAACGCCTCGCGAGATCATCGCGAGCGGGGTCTTGGCCATCGTCTGCAGCCGTGCCGCCTCGACGAGACCGGGGACGAGACGGTCGACGACCTGCAGCGTCGCCTCGGGCGTCACATCGCGCGGCGCAACCCCACTGCCGCCGGTCGTGAAGACCAGGTCGGCCGCGAGCAGATCCGCGTATGAGCGCAGCTGCGCGGCGATGCGCTCCCGGTCATCCGGAAGGACGTCCCGCGCGACGATCTTGCCGCCGCCGGCGGCGACCGCCTCGACGATGAGGTCGCCGCTACCGTCGGAATGGCCGCCTGAGGCGATGCTGTCGCTCAGGGTGAGCACCGCGACTCTTGCGCCCCGCAGATCCATCATCATCGCTCTCCCGCCCGCCGGTAGGTCCCCGAACGGCCGCCGGCCTTGCTGACGAGGCGGACGTGCTCGATGGTCATCCCGCGGTCCACCGCTTTGCACATATCGTAGATCGTCAGCGCCGCGGCGCTCACGGCGGTGAGCGCCTCCATCTCGACGCCGGTCCGGTCGACGGTGGAGGCCGACGCCTCGATGCGTACGGTCCCGGCCCCGGTATCGATGCTGAAGCTCAGATGCACCGCTGTCAGGGGAATGGTATGCGCCATGGGGATCCATTCGTCGGTGCGCTTGGCCGCGGACACACCCGCGACCTGGGCCACGGCCAGCACATCTCCCTTTGCGATCCGGTTGGCCTTGATGAGGCGGGCGGTCTGAGGCTTCATGTACACGTCGGCTCGTGCGACAGCGGTACGAGCCGACGTGGGCTTACTGGATATATCAACCATACGGGCGCGGCCCGCACGATCTACGTGAGTGAGTCGTCGTGCGACCAGGGGCCTCGACCCCGACCTCAGTGCCTTGCGCCCCCGATTCGCCCGCTTAGTCAAGGAGCTCCACCTCGACCTCGCTGCCTTCAACGGCGGACCCGTGAGCGGGCACGACGACGATCCCGTCCGCGCGGACCATGGAGGTGATGATCGCCGATCCGCCGGGCACAGGCTCCGCCCAGAGAGCCCCGCCGCGGTCGACCAGGGTGACACGGACGTGATCCTCGCGCTCCCGGGTCGTAACGGTTTTGGCCATCCGCGCGCGCACCCGCCGGCCAGGCCGGGGGTCGTCCTGCACACCCGCCAGCGCCTCGACCACCGAACGCACGAACTCGTGGTAGATAACGAGCGCAGACACCACGTTGCCGGGGAGCCCGAAGACCGGCTTACCGTCGGCCAGGGCCAGGATGGTAGGCTTTCCTGGGCGGATGGAGATTCCGTGGACGATGATCCCGGGCGCGCCAAGCGCCGCGATCGCGTCGGCGACGACGTCACGGTCGCCGACGGAACTGCCCCCGGAGATGATCAGCGCATCGGTGTTCCGCAGCGCCCCCTGCGCGCGGTCGATCACGCGCTGGAGGCTGTCGCCGACGATCCCATAGGCAACCGGGAGGCCCCCGCTCTCCTCGATATAACCCGAGAGGGCGTACGTATTCATGTCATAGACCTGCCCGGTTCGAGCCGGGTGCCCCGGGCTGACCAGTTCGTCGCCGGTCGTGAGGAGAGCGACCTTGGGGCGAGCGTACACCTCCACCTCCGCGCGGTTCAGACCTGCGAGCAGTCCGACGTCCGCCGGCCGAAGACGGCGTCCCGGCCGGAGCACGAGATCGCCCGCCCGCAGATCCTCTCCACGGCGCGTCACGTTATCTCCGGGCGCGGCGGGACGTTCGATCCGCACGGTCCGATCCAGGCGGACCGTGTACTCCTGCATCACCACCGCGTCGGCCCCCTCCGGGAGGGCTCCGCCCGTGGGGATGCGCACAGCTGTCCCTCTGTCGAGACGCACGTCGGGGGCCGCTCCCATGAGAACCTCGCCGGCAAGGGTGAGCGCGATCGGCGTTCCGCTGGTGGCCCCGGCCGTGTCCGCACCGCGTACCGCGTAGCCGTCCACCGCGGAGCGGTCGAACGCCGGCAGATCCGCGTCCGCGCGGATCTCCCCGGCGAGCACCCGTCCGAAAGCCTGAAGCAGCGGCACCCGCTCCATCCCGCCGGGGCGGGGGGAGTACGCGCGGGCGAAGACCTGGCGCGCCTCGCCGGGCTGCAACAGTGTTGTGAATGCCTTCATCAGATGAGCTGCAGCGCCCGCCCCACCCGCTCGAACCCATCGAGCGCCCGCTGGAGCTGTGCTCTCGTGTGTCCGGCCGTGACGATCGTCCGGACGCGCGCTCTTCCGCGCGGCACGGTGGGGAAGGCGATCCCGAGGGCGAAGACGCCCGCCTCAAACAAACCATCGGACAGCTGAACCGCTTTCCGCTCCTCGCCGGTGATGACCGGTGTAATGGGCGTCTCACTCGCTCCGGTGTTGAATCCGAGCTGCGTGAGGCCCTGCTTGAAGAAACGCGTGTTGTCCCAGAGGCGTTCGATGATCTCCGGCCGCTCCTGCACCAGCCGCACCGCGGCGAGCGCGGTCGCCGCGACCGAGGGCGGATGCGACGTGCTGAAGAGCAGTGGCCGGGCGCGATGGATCAGGTAATCGACCAGCGTGCGGCTCCCGGCGACATACCCGCCCTGGCAGGCGAACGCCTTGGAGAGCGTCCCCACCTGGATGTGGACGCGGCCGTGGAGGTCGTAGTGATCGATGGTCCCCCGCCCGGCACGCCCGAGGACGCCGCTGGCATGCGCATCGTCGACCATCATGATCGCCCCGAACTCCTCGGCCAGGGCGACGAGCTCGGGCAGCGGTGCGATGTCTCCATCCATGCTGAAGACGCCGTCGGTGATGAGGAGGACGTGCCTGGCCCCGCGTGAGGCCTCCAGCAGCGCCCGCGCCGCGGGGATGTCTTTGTGCGGGTAGATCTTCTTCTCCGCGCCAGAGAGGCGCGCGCCGTCGATGATGCTCGCGTGGTTCAACTCATCGCTGACGATGACGTCGTCCTTCCCCAGGACCGCGCTGACCGTCCCGGCGTTGGCCGTGAAGCCTGACTGGTAGAGGAGCGCCGCCTCCGTCTG